>JAHWYA010000383.1 GCA_020028115.1 Anaeromyxobacter sp. | reverse complement strand
CGAGCCGGCCGAGCTCGGCGCGGCAGGCGGCGCACCCGTCGACGTGCCGCCGCGCCTCCGCGAGGGCCGCCGCGGGGAGGGCCGCGTCGAGCACGAGGACGAGCGCCTCGCGGCTCGGGCAGGTCATGACAGGGCCTCCTTCCGTGCCGCGCCGCGCGGCGCGAGGGCGTCCGCCGCGGCCACGGTGGCCCGGTGGACGAGCGACTTCACCGCGGAGACGCTCGTGTCGAGCACCTCGGCGATCTCCTCGTACGACAGCCCCTCGAGGCGGCAGAGCACGAGCGCGGCGCGCTGCTTCTCCGGCAGCAGGGCGAGGAACTCCCCGACGGCGCGCTCCAGGGCGGCGCCGCGCGCGGCCTCCTCCGGGCTCGCCGCCGGGGAGGGCAGCGCGTCCGGATCGGCCGGCTCCGCGCCGTCCACCGCGCGTCGCGCGCCGTACTCGGCGCGCCGGAGCTCGTTCAGGCAGTGGTTCGAGGCGATCCGATACAGGAAGGTCTTGAAGCGGGCGCTCGGCCGGTACCGGGCGGCGCTCTCGTGCAGCTTCACGAACACGTCCTGGGCGAGCTCCTCGGCGCGCGCGGCGTCCCGGACGAAGTGGTGGCAGAAGGAGACCATCGCGCGCGCGTGCCTCTCGAAGAGCGTCCGGAACGCGCCCGCGTCCCCCCGCTGGAAGGCCAGCATCAGGGCGGCGTCGGGATCCGGAGCCATCCTGACCTACCGAACACGCGGCGAGGCCGGAGGTTGCGCCCGCCCCTACGCGAGGGCGCCGACCACCGCGCGCGCGAGGTAGTAGAACACCGCCGCCACGATGGCGGACGCCGGAATCGTTAGGATCCACGCCCAGATGATGCGGCCGGCGACCCCCCAGCGGACGGCCCGGGTGCCGCGGGTGGCGCCGACGCCGACGATGGCGCCGGTGATGGTGTGGGTGGTGGAGACCGGGATGCCGTAGTGGGCGAGCGCGAGGATGGTGACGCCGCCGCCGGTCTCCGCGGAGAAGCCGCCGATCGGCTGGAGCTTCGTCAGGGAGTGGCCCATCGTCTTCACGATCCGCCAGCCGCCGAACATCGTGCCGAGGCCGATGGCCGCGTGGCAGAGGAGGACCACCCAGAACGGCACGGGGAACTTCTGCGCCATGTGCGCCGCGGCGGCCCGGTCCGCCCAGATCGTCCCGTAGAGGATGACGCTGATGATGCCCATCACCTTCTGCGCGTCGTTCGTCCCGTGGCTGTAGCTGAAGACGGCGGCCGAGACGAGCTGGAGCTTGCGGAACCAGCGGTCGACGCGCGCCGGCGTGTTCTTCCGGACGATCCACGCGTTCAGGATCATCATCGACGCCCCGAGCACGAGCCCGATGAGCGGCGACAGGACGATGAACGAGGCGATCTTGAGGATGCCGGAGGGGATCAGGCCGTAGAGGCCGAGCGACGGGATGGTGGCGCCGATCATCCCGCCCGCGAGCGCGTGCGAGGAGGAGGACGGCAGCCCCCACCACCACGTGAGGAGGTTCCAGACGATCGCGCCCATGAGCGCCGCGAAGACGACGAGCAGCACGACCGTCGTCCCCCCCGCCTTGAGCTGGGGGAAGTCGACGATCCCCTTCCCCATCGTGGCCGCGACCTTGAGCTCCACGCCCCAGAGCACCGGGGCGGCCGAGATGAAGTTGAAGAACGCGGCCCAGGCGACCGCCCACAGGGGCGACAGCACGCGCGTCGAGACCACCGTCGCGATGGAGTTCGCGGCGTCGTGGAACCCGTTGATGAAGTCGAACGCGAGCGCGACGGCGATGAGGAAGACGACGGTGGCGATGAGCATGGGGCGGGATCAGGCGTGCTCGAGCACGACGCCCTCGATGACGTTCGCGACGTCCTCGGCGCGGTCGGTCGCGTCCTCGATGAGGTCGATGATCTCCTTCCACTTCATGACCGTGAGCGGGTCGTTCCCGCGCTTGAAGAGCTTCGCCATCGTGCGCCGCGTGAGCGAGTCCGCCTGGTTCTCCAGGACGTTCATCTCCTTGCACGCGTCGAGGATGGCCTGCGGGTTCTTCTTCATGTCGCGGAGCCCCTTCACCGCGACCTCCATCCGCTCGACCTGCGCGACGAACACCGCGCACAGCTCGCGGGCCTCGGGGAGGACCGTGTCGATGTCGTAGAGCCCGAGCCGCTCGGCGGCGGCGTCGGCGAGGTCGAGGACGTCGTCGATCCGCGAGAGCAGCCGGTGGATCTCGGAGCGGTCGAACGGGGTGATGAACTGCGTATGGAGGCGGGAGAACGCGCGGTGGGTGATGTCGTCGCCGCGGTGCTCGACGTCCTTGATCGCCTGGCACTTCCGCGCGACGTCGGTGAAGTCGTCGAGGAGCGCCTTCAGCAGCTTCGCCCCCTCCACCACCGTGCCGGCCTGCGACTCGAAGTCGGTGAAGAAGTCGTCCGACTTCGGCATGAGCTTCTGGAGCATTTCGGTCCTCCGTTCGGGCGCGGACGATACTGGTTCCGATCGGGTACTCCAAGCGGTTCCCGGGTCACCTTTGTGACGCTTTCGTGACGACGGCCCGGCCCCGTCCGGCGCGGGAAATTCGGGGCGTCCCGGACGCGTATCCCCGCGTCCGGCGGGCCCTCCTGGGCATGTCGGCTCGGCCGAGACTTGTCCGCTCGCCTGGCCGGTCTCCACCCTTCCTCGTCGCCCCCGCGCGGCGCGCGCCCGCGCGCGGCCTCCGCGCACCGGCGCCGGCTCGATGGAGGAGAGGTGGGATGAAGTACGGCGCGAAGATCGGGCTCGTGCTGCTCGCGGTGGGGGTCGTCCCCGTCGCGCTGCTCGGCCTCGTCTCGTACGCCGTCAGCCGCGACGAGCTCCGGCACACCGTCGGCCGCATGCAGACCCAGGCCGCGGAGGACCTCGCGCTCTTCACGGAGCGGACCGTCACCGCGTCGATCGAGAACCTGCGGCTGTCCGCGGCGGCGCTCCCGCTCGAGGACTCATCCGGGTTCGCTCGATGGGAGATCGCGAAGATGCTCGCGATCCCGTACCGCCAGCTCCCGTTCGTCTCGATCATCGCGATCGTCGACGACCGGAAGGTCCCGGTGGCCGGCCCCGCCTTCGAGCGCCGGCCCGAGCGCGACCCCGCGCTCGCCGGCCGCGAGCCGGTCGGCGACGCGGAGCTCGAGGGCTTCTCGGCGCGGATCCCCGACCCGCCCGCCGCCGTCGGCGCGACGAGCCTCTCCGAGCCGTACCGGGCCGCCCGCGGGCCGCTGCGCATCGCGGTCGCCCACCGGCTCGCCCGGGACCGCTCGATCGTCGCGGAGGTGGTGCTCCGGGACGTCGAGGCGCGGCTCGCCGAGCTCTCCCAGGGCGGCGTCGCGTACGTCGTGGACGCGCACGGCCAGCCGCTCGCCCACGGCGCGAGGCGCAGTTCCTCTTCGCGGGCGAGCTGGTGCAGCGCCAGACCCAGGGACTCGACGGCAGCGCCGCCTACACCGTGGCCGCGAA
>JAHWYA010000382.1 GCA_020028115.1 Anaeromyxobacter sp. | reverse complement strand
CCGCCCGACAGGACGAGCGCGGTGCGCGGCGCGCCCTCCGGGAGCGCCCGCGCGCCCGGCGAGCTCACAGCGGCGCCTCCTCGAGGTGGCGGGGCGCGCACAGGCCAGCGTCGACGAGCACGCGGGCCCCGCCGGACTCGACGAGGAACCGGGAGCCGATGACGGTCCCGGCTGCGCCCAGGAAGCGGATGGACGGCATCGGGTGTGGATTCTACAATTCACACGCCCCGGCGTGCCGAAGTACCGGCAGGGGCGCGGCGGCTGGACCGCCGGGGAGAGGTCGATGCGGAGGGAGATCCGGGTCGTCGGAGCGATGATCGAGAAGGACGGCCGCTACCTCATCACCCAGCGCCCACCGACCGCGAGCCTGCCGCTCCTGTGGGAGTTCCCCGGCGGACGCGTCGAGCCCGGCGAGACGGACCAGGCGGCCCTGGCGCGCGAGCTGAGCGAGGAGATGGGGATCACGGTCGAGGTGGGGGACCGCAGCATCCACGTCGAGCACGCCTACGAGCAGTACGACATCGACTTCTGCGTGTACCGGTGCCGCCTCGTCGCGGGCCCGATCCGCCACGTCCGCGTGCACGCGCACCGCTGGGTGCGCCCCGAGGAGCTCGATCAGTACGAGTTTCCCCCCGCCGACGAGAAGAGCATCGCGAAGCTCCTCGGGCTCTGATCGCCCCTGCCGCCGCGGGCGGCGCGCACCCGTCACGGCTCACGCGGGTCGTCCCGGCGCCCCGCCGCGGGCAGGGCCCGTTCACGGGCGGGGCCCGCTCCGTCCTGCCGCAGCCCATTGCCCGCCCCCCCGCCATGCACAGATTGCTCGGGAAGGGTGCGGGGAGGCTGCGTGCCGGCGGACGACAGGAAGGGCCAGGGACAGCGCACCGAGCGTGGGAGCCGCGGGCCGCCGCGCATTCCGCTCGCGTCACCTGCGGCGTGGCTCGTGCTCATCGCGCTCGCCGTCTTCCTGTTCCGGGCGTTCCAGGACGTCGGGGTCCGCCGCGTGCCGTACTCCCAGTTCAAGGAGATGGTGCGGCAGGGCTCGTTCGAGAAGGTCGTGATCGGACCGGACTGGGTCCGCGGCGTGCCGAAGGGCGTCGACGGCGAGGACCGCGGCGGCCAGGCGATGCCGTACATGTCGACGCGCATCCCGGGCGGCGGCGACGACCTCGTGAAGGACATCGAGAAGGCGGGGATCTCCTACGACGCCGTCGCGGGCGGCGGGATGGGCGAGCTGTTCTGGATCTGGATCGCGCCGGTCGGGCTCGGGCTCCTCTTCTGGGCGTGGATGATGCGGCGGATGTCCGGGCAGATGGGCCAGGGGCCGCCCGGCGTCATGGCCTTCGGGAAGACGCGCGCCCGCGTCCACATGGAGCCGGACACCGGCGTGACCTTCGAGGACGCGGCCGGCATCGACGAGGCGGTCGAGGAGCTGCAGGAGATCGTCGAGTTCCTGAAGACGCCGGAGAAGTACCGGCGGCTCGGCGGGCGGATCCCGAAGGGCGTCCTCCTCGTCGGGCCCCCCGGCACCGGCAAGACCCTCCTCGCGCGCGCGACGGCGGGCGAGGCGGGCGTCCCGTTCTTCTCGCTCTCGGGCTCCGAGTTCGTCGAGATGTTCGTGGGCGTCGGCGCGGCCCGCGTCCGCGACCTCTTCGCGCAGGCGACGCAGAAGGCGCCGTGCATCGTGTTCATCGACGAGCTGGACGCGCTCGGCAAGTCGCGCAACTCCGGCGTCATGGGCGGCCACGACGAGCGCGAGCAGACGCTGAACCAGCTCCTCGCCGAGATGGACGGCTTCGACGCGCGCGCGAGCGTGATCATCATGGGCGCGACGAACCGGCCGGAGATCCTCGACCCGGCGCTGCTCCGCCCCGGCCGCTTCGATCGCCAGGTGCTCGTCGATCGCCCCGACAGGCGCGGCCGCGAGAAGATCCTCCAGATCCACGCGAAGAACGTGAAGCTCGGCCCGGACGTCGACCTGCGCGCGGTCGCCGCGCGGACGCCCGGCTTCGCCGGCGCGGATCTCGCGAACGTGGTGAACGAGGCGGCCCTGCTCGCCGCGCGGCGGAACAAGGCGCACGTCACGCGGTTCGAGTTCGAGGAGGCGATCGAGCGCGTCGTCGCAGGGCTCGAGAAGAAGAGCCGCCGGATCAACGAGCGAGAGAAGGAGATCGTCGCGTTCCACGAGTCGGGCCACGCGCTCGTGTCGTGGATGCTCCCCTTCGCGGACCGCGTCTCGAAGGTCTCCATCATCCCGCGCGGCCTCGGGGCCCTCGGCTACACGCTCCAGCTGCCGCTCGAGGACCGGTACCTGCTCACGCGCAGCGAGCTGCGCGACCGGATGGCCGGCCTGATGGGCGGCCGCGTCGCGGAGGAGGAGGTCTTCGGCGAGCCCTCCACCGGCGCGTCGAACGACATCCAGCACGCGACCGGCCTCGCGCGGATGATGGTGCGGGACTACGGCATGAGCGTCACGCTCGGACCGGTGTCGCTCGGCGACGAGCACGGGCCCAGCTTCCTCGGGCTGAAGGGCCTCGAGCCGCGCGCCTACTCCGACCAGACCGCCCTCGAGGTCGACCGCGAGGTCCAGTCGATGGTCCTCGAGGCGCTGGAGCGGGCGCGGGAGATCGTGCGCGCGCACCGCGAGAAGCTCGGGATGATGGCGGCGCGCCTCCTCACCGCGGAGGTGATGGAGGAGGAGGAGATCCAGCAGATCTGGGGGCCGAAGGTCGTCCGCCCCGGCGTCACCATCGAGGGGCGCGGGCACGCCGAGGCGCCGCCGGAGAACCCGAACCACCCGACCGCCGCAGGCGAGGGGCGCGCGACCTGGGTCATCCCGCAGGCGACGGCGAAGACCCTCCCCGGAGACGGCGAGTGAAGACCGGGTCCGAGAGCCACGAGGCCCGCAAGGCCCTGTTCCAGCTCGGGATCCGGCGCGGCACGCTGACGCTCGACGAGATCGACCGCGCGCTTCCGCCCGGGAGCCTCTCGCCCTCGGAGCGGTGGCTCCTCTTCTACAGCTTGCGCGCGGCGGGGGTGGAGATCCGCGACCGCGACGGAACCTCCGTCGACGTCCCCGGCGAGCCGCCGGGCGGCCACACGCCCGGACCCTGACCGCGCCGGGCCCTGACCGCGCGGCGCCCCCCGCGTTTGACACGCCCGGGCAGGTGCTTAGGTTCGCCGCCGGAGGTCTCATCGAATGTCCGAAGAACGCCGGGATTCGTCCGCCCCGGGCGGCGAGCCCCAGGTGAAGGTGACCGATCGCCGCCGCTTCACGCCGGACGGGGAGCCCGTCGGGGAGGAGGCGCAGCCCCCGGCCGCTGACGAGCCGGACCGCGAGGCGTCGCCGTCCCCCGACGACCGGGATCGGCGGCTCGCGGAGCAGGCCGCTCGCATCGACGAGCTGTCCCGCGCGTACGCGGCGCTCCTCGAGGACAACAAGGCCTTCCGCCAGCGGACCGAGCGCGAGAAGGCGCGGGTCATGGAG
>JAHWYA010000381.1 GCA_020028115.1 Anaeromyxobacter sp. | reverse complement strand
GGGTGATGCTCGTCGCGATCCTCGGCGGGCTCCTCGGGATCCTCATGATGATCCCGCTCCGCCGCGCGCTCATCGTGGCGCAGCACGGGCGGCTCAAGTACCCGGAGGGCACCGCGTGCGCGGAGGTGCTCAAGGCGGGCGCCTCCGCCGAGTCGCGCGAGGCGGCCTCGCCGGAGGCGCGCGCCGAGGAGGCGCGGCGCGGCGGGGGCCGCCTGTCCGCCCACGTCATCTTCACCGGCTTCGGGATCGGCCTCGCCTACAAGACCGCGATGGTCGCGCTGAAGGGCTGGAAGGACGTGCCGGAGAAGGTGTTCGGCAAGCCCTTCGCGGCCGCGTCGGTCGGGGTCGAGATCTCGCCGGAGCTGCTCGGCGTCGGCTACATCATCGGCCCGCGGATCGCGTCGATCATGTGCGCGGGCGGGGTGCTCGCGTACCTCGTCCTCATCCCGCTCATCAAGTTCTTCGGGGACGCCATCCCGGGCGCGCTCGCCCCCGGCACCGTCCCCATCCGCGAGATGGGCCCCTCGCAGATCCGCGGCGCCTACGTCCTCTACGTGGGGGCCGGCGCGGTCGCGGCCGGCGGCATCGTGAGCCTCCTCCGCTCGCTCCCGCTCATCGCGCGCGGGCTGCGCGAGGGGCTCCGCGGGGTCGGCGCCGCGCGGGCGACCGGCCCGCGCCGGCGGACGGAGCAGGACCTCCCGATGCGGCTCGTCCTCGGCGGCTCCTTCGCCCTCGTCGCCGCGATCTGGGCCGCGCCGCCCCTGCACATGAACCTCGTCGGGGCCGTCCTCGTCGTGGCGCTCGGGTTCCTGTTCGTCACGGTCTCGTCGCGCCTCACCGGCGAGATCGGGTCGTCCTCGAACCCGATCTCCGGGATGACCGTCGCGACGCTGCTCCTCACCTGCCTCGTGTTCCTCGCCGTCGGCTGGACGGGCGGGACCTACTACGTGACCGCGCTCTCCGTCGGCGCGGTGGTCTGCATCGCCGCGTCGAACGGCGGCACGACCTCGCAGGACCTCAAGACCGGTCACCTCGTCGGCGCGACGCCGCGCCTGCAGCAGCTCGCGATCCTCTTCGGCGCCCTCCTGTCGGCCCTCGTCCTCGGCCCGATCCTCCTGCGCCTGAACGAGGCCGCGACGACGTACGTGCCGGCCGCGCAGGTCGCGCCCGGGGGCCTGCGCGTCGATCCCCGGACGCTCCCGGGAGCGCGCGAGACGCCGCCCGCGACGGACGGAGCAGCGGCGGCGCCGCTCCTCGTCTGGCACAAGACGGACGGCGCGGGCGGCCCCGCCGGCCGCTACCTCGTGGACGGGGAGGGGCGCGCCGTGTGGCTCGTCGATCCCGGGATCAACGGCGTCCACCCGAGGCGCGCGGACGGGACCGAGGTCCGCAAGTTCGACGCGCCCAAGGCGACGCTCATGTCGTACATCATCAAGGGCATCCTGGACCGCCGCCTGCCGTGGGGGCTCGTCCTCTTCGGCGTGATGATCGCGCTCGTGCTCGAGCTCTCCGGGATCCCGTCGCTCGCCTTCGCGGTCGGCGTCTACCTCCCCCTCTCCTCGTCCACGCCCATCCTCGTGGGCGGCCTCGTCCGCTGGCTCGTCGATCGCCGCCACCGCCCCGCCCTCCTCGCGCGCGGGCTCGGCGAGGAGGCGATCGCGGCGGAGGCGGACAAGAGCCCGGGGGTCCTCCTCGCGTCGGGCTACATCGCGGGCGGCGCCATCGCCGGCATCGTCATCGCGTTCATGGCGGGGCTGCTCGAGCCCGTCGACCGGGTCCTCGGCGCCTGGGCGTCCAGGCACAACCCGTTCTTCGAGGGGCCGCGCGCGGATCTCCTGGCGCTCCTCCCGTTCCTCGCGATCGCCGGGTACCTCCTCCTCGTCGGCGCGCGGCGCCCGCCCGCGCCGGTGGCGGTGGAGGCGGAGGCGGCGCGCCGGGCCGCGCCGCGGTAGAACCCTCGCATGGCGCGGCCGTTCGGCGTCTACGTCCACTTCCCGTACTGCACGCACCGCTGCCCGTACTGCGACTTCGCGGTGACGACGGAGCCGGTGCCGGGCGAGCGGCTCTACGCCCGCGCGGTGCTCGCCGAGCTCGCGCTCCGCGCCCCCGCCTTCGACGGGCTCGCCCCGAGGAGCATCTACGTCGGCGGCGGCACGCCCTCGCTCTGGGACCCGGCGGAGGTCTCCGAGGTGCTCGCCGCGCTCCGCGCCCGGTTCGTCTTCCCCGCGGACGCCGAGGTCACGATCGAGGCGAACCCGGAGTCCTGCGACCGGGACCTCCTCCGCGCGCTCCGCGCCGCCGGGGTGAACCGCGTCTCGGTCGGCGTCCAGTCCTTCGATCCCGGGGTCCTCGCGAAGCTCGGGCGGCGCCACGGCCCCGAGGCGGCGGAGCGCGCGATCCGTGCCGCTGCCGAGGAGATCGGGAACGCGAGCGTCGACCTCATCTACGGGGCCCGCCGCTCGACCGTCGAGATCGCCCGCGCGGACGCCTCCCGCGCCGTCGCCGCCGGCGCGGTCCATGTCTCCGCGTACGAGCTCACCCTCGACGCCGAGGTGATGGCGGAGGAGGTCCCGCTCGCGCGGATGAGGCGCGAGGGCAGGCTCCCGCTCCCCGCCGAGGACGACGCCGCGCGGCAGGGCACGGCGATCCGGGCGGCGCTCCGGCGCGCGGGGCTCCGCCGCTACGAGATCTCGAACTACGCCCGGCCCGGGAGGGAGTCGGTGCACAACCGGCTCTACTGGGACGGCGAGAGCTACCTCGGCCTCGGCGCGGGCGCCTACGGCTGCCTCCGCGGCGACGCGAACGCGGTGCGGTATGGCAACGTGCGCGCGGCCCGGGCGTACGTCGACGCGGCGCTCGCGGGGAAGCTCCCCACCGCGGAGGAGGACCCGATCGACGCGTTGGCGGCGCGGAACGAGGCGCTCATGCTCTCGCTCCGCACGGCGCGCGGCGCGGACCTCTCCCTGCTCTCGCCGGCCCAGGCGCGCGAGGCGGGCGAGGCGGTCCGGCGGCGGCTCGCGGTGCGCCGCGCCGGGCGGCTCGTCCTCACGAGCCGCGGGATGGAGCTGCACAGCGCCCTCTCCGAGCGGCTCTTCGAGTAGGAGCACGACATGCCGACCGATCCGGAGTTCGTCGCCCACGCCGTCGACCTCGTCTCGCTCGTCGCCCCCGTGGAGGCCCGCCGGATGTTCGGCGGGCACGGGCTGTTCGCGGAGGGGGTCATGTTCGGGCTGCTCGACGACGGGGAGCTCTTCCTCAAGTCCGACGACGAGACCCGCGCCCGCTTCGTCGACGCAGGCTGCCGGCAGTGGCGGTACGTGAACAAGAAGGTCCGGATGGAGAACACCGGCTACTTCCGGCCGCCCGACGAGGCGCACGAGGATCCCGAGGCGATGCTGCCGTGGGCCCGCCTCGCGCTCGGGTCGGCGCTGCGCGCCCGCGCGGCGAAGGCGGCGAGGAAGACGCCGAGGAAGCCGCGCGCGGCG
>JAHWYA010000380.1 GCA_020028115.1 Anaeromyxobacter sp. | reverse complement strand
GGCCGTGAGCCCCGCGAGCTGGCAGGCCGAGGCGGAGGAGCTCCGGAGGCTCGCGCCGCGCCACGTCCTGTTCCTCTGCGTCGCGAACTCCGCCCGCAGCCAGATGGCGGAGGGGATCGCGCGATCGCTCGCGCCTCCCGGGGTGACGGTCTCCTCGGCGGGATCGCGGCCGTCGCGCGTGAACCCGCTCGCCGTCCGGGCGCTCGACGAGCTCGGGATCGACATCCGCTCCCACGCGTCGAAGAGCGTCGACGACGTCTCGCCGGAGGGCGTGGACGCGGTGATCACGCTCTGCGCGGAGGAGGTCTGCCCGGTGTTCCTCGGGAGGGCGCATCGCGTGCACTGGGGGTTGCCGGATCCGGCGGGCGCCGGGAGCACCGAAGCGGAGGAGCTCGAGGCCTTCCGGGACGTACGCGACGAGCTCCGCCGCCGCCTCGCCGTCGTGTTCGGGACGAAGAGCCCGTGAGGGCAGCATCCGGCGCTACTTCCGCGCGGCCAGCTTGACCCGCACGGCGGTCAGCGTCTGCCCGCTCCGCTTCCCGTGCACGACCGCGCGCTGCCCGGCGCGGACGTCCCCTGGCGCCGCCGCCTTCTCGCCGACGTAGAACCGCGTGCCCGCGTCCACGGTGAACGCCACCTCGTGTCCGTCGCTCGCCCTGATCACGATGCGGTCGGCGGAGACGCTCTCGACGACGCCCATCGCGCGGTCGCCGCCCTTCTCGTGGGCGACGGCCGGCCCGGCGACGAGCGCCGCGACCACCGCCAGGACCTTCAGCCGACTCGCCATATGCGCGCTCCTTCAGTGGCCGTGGCCGCCGTGCCCGGGCTCGCGTGCCGGCGGCTCCTCCCCCCGGAGGAACCTGTCCTCGTCCTCGAGCGCGCGCCACTCCGCCGGAGACCTCGGGTTGAGCGCCTCCATCCGGGACTTCTCCTCCTCCGTGAGCCTGGGGAGGTGGCGGATGAAGTGGACGAGCTGCCAGCTCCCCTCGGCCGTGTCCGGGCCGCCCCACGCCGGCATCCCCGTGAGGCGCACGCCGTTCTCGATGATGTAGAAGAGCTCCCCGTCCGGGAGCTCCTGAGTGGCCGCGCGGCGCAGGTCCGGCGCGCGCGGGTACATGTTCCGGCCGAGCGCCGTCTGGCCGCTCCCGTCGTTCGCGTGGCAGCTCGCGCAGTGGTCCGCGAAGTGCGCGAGCCCCGCCGCGAGGGCGCCCGGGCTCGCCGGGATCGGGTTCGGCGCGTCTCGCGCGGCGCCGGGGATGGCCCAGCTCCGCAGCGTACGCGCGAGGCGCGCCTCGAGCGGGGACGGCTCGGCTCGCGCCGAGATCCCCCCGCGGAGCACGAGGAGGACGCCCGCGGCGGCGAGCAGGACGGTGGCGAGCCCGAGCCCGCCCGCGACCAGACACCAGCGCCTCATCGCGGCTCCTCTCGTGGCGTCGAGGCGCTCACAGCCGCGCGCGCCTCAGGAGCTGGGCGTTGACGGCGACCACGACGGTGCTGACGGACATGAGGATAGCGCCTACCGCCGGCGCGAGCACCACGCCCCAGCGCGCGAGGACCCCCGCGGCGAGCGGGATGGCGCCGATGTTGTAGCCGGCGGCCCACCAGAGGTTCTGGATCATCTTCCGGTAGGAGGCCCGGCTGAGCGCGACGATGCGCGGGACGTCGCGCGGGTCGCTCCGGACGAGGACGATGTCGCCCGCCTCGACCGCGACGTCGGTCCCCGCCCCCACCGCGATCCCCACGTCGGCGGTGACGAGCGCCGGCGCGTCGTTCACGCCGTCGCCGACCATCGCCACGCGCTTCCCTGCGCGCCGGAGGGTCTCGATGACCTCCGCCTTCCGCTCGGGGAGCACCTCCGCGTGCACGGCGTCGATGCCGAGCTCGCGCGCGACCGCCTCCGCGACCGGCCGCGCGTCGCCCGTGAGCATCGCGACCTCGACCCCCATCGCGTGGAGGCGCTTCACCGCCTCGCGGGACTCGGGCCGGACGGCGTCCGCCACCGCGAATGCTGCGACGGCCCGCCCCTCGTCGACGAGGTACACGACCGACTGCCCGCGGCTCGCCGCCTCGCGCGAGAAGCCCTCGAGCCCCGGCTCCGGCGCGACGGCGAGGCGGCGCAGCATGTTCGGCCCGCCGACGATCCGCTCGCGCCCGCCCACCCGCGCGCGGACGCCGTGACCGGGGATCGCCTCGAACCCGTCCGCCGGGGGCACCGCGAGGCCGCGGTCGCCGGCGGTGCGCACCACCGCCCTCGCGACCGGGTGCTCCGAGTCGCGCTCGACCGCGGCGGCGACCCCGAGCGCCTCCGCCTCCGCGAGGCCGCTCACCGTCCGGACGGCGACGACGCGGAGCTCGCCGAGTGTGAGCGTCCCCGTCTTGTCGAACACGACGGTCGTGAGCGCGCGCGCCTCCTCGAGCCCTCGCCGGTCGCGGACGAGCAGGCCCGACCGGGCCCCGAGCGTCGTCGAGATGGCGATGACGAGCGGGATCGCGAGGCCGAGCGCGTGGGGGCAGGCGATGACGAGCACCGTGACGACGCGCTCCACGACGAACGCGCCCGCGGCGCCCGCGAGGCCCCATGCGCCCGCGGTGAGGGCGGCCGAGGCGACCGCGACGATCGTGAGCAGGAACGCGGCGCGGTCGGCGAGCGCCTGGGCCCGCGAGCGCGACGCCTGCGCGCGCTCGACGAGCCGCGTGATCCCGGCGAGCGCGGTCCGCTCGCCGGTCCCGGTCACCTGGACGCGGAGCGACCCCGCGCCGTTCACCGTCCCGGCGATGACCCGATCCGCCGCGCGCTTCGTCACCGGCCGCGACTCGCCCGTGAGCATCGACTCGTCGACTGCGCTCTCGCCGGACTGCACGACGCCGTCCGCCGGGACCCGCGCGCCGGGCCGGACGAGGACGAGGTCGCCGTCGCGGAGGGCCGCGAGCGGCACCTCCTCCTCGCGAGCGTCCGCGATCCGCACCGCGGCCGCGGGGAGGAGCCTCGCGAGCTCCCTCACCGCGCCCTGCGCCTGGGAGATCGAGCGCATCTCGATCCAGTGCCCGAGCAGCATCACCGTGACGAGCGTCGCGAGCTCCTCCCAGAGCGGCATCCCGGGGTAGCCGATCGTCACGGCTGCGCTGAAGACGAACGCGACGCCGATCGCGAGCGCGATGAGCGTCATCATCCCGGGGAGGCGATCGCGGAGCTCCCGCACGGCGCCGCGGACGAACGGCGCACCCCCATGCAGGAAGACGGCGGTCCCCAGGACCGGAGGGAGCGAGGCGGAGCCCGGGAAGGCGGGCGCGTGCCACCCCGTCGCCGAGGTGAGCATGTGTCCCCAGACGACGGTCGGGACGGTGAGCGCGAGCGCGACCCAGAACCGCGTCCGGAACATCGCCACGCTGTGACCGGCGTGGCGGTCGTGGCCGGCGTGGCCGCCGCGCTCGCCGGCGTGCGCGGCCCTCGCCTGCTCCGGGCGGGCTCCCGCGTGCGCGTGGTGC
>JAHWYA010000034.1 GCA_020028115.1 Anaeromyxobacter sp. | reverse complement strand
CACGAGGGACGACGGCGACGCGCTCGTGAAGGCGGCGCTCGGCCTCACGCTCTCGGAGGCGGAGAACGCCTTCGCGAAGGCGATCGCCCACGACGGGCGCCTGTCGCGGGACGACGTCTCGCGCGTCCTCGAGGAGAAGCGGCAGGTCATCCGCAAGAGCGGGCTCCTCGAGTACTACCCGACGGAGGAGCGGCTCCAGAACGTCGGCGGCCTCGACCTGCTCAAGACCTGGCTCGCGCGCCGCGGCGCGGCGTTCTCGGAGGCGGCCCGCCGGTTCGGGCTCCCGGAGCCGAAGGGGCTCCTGCTGCTCGGGGTGCAGGGGTGCGGCAAGAGCCTCACCGCGAAGGCGATCGCCGCGCAGTGGCGGCTGCCGCTCCTGCGGCTCGACATGGGCCGCATCTTCAGCGGGCTCGTCGGGTCGTCGGAGGAGAACCTGCGCCGGGCGATCCAGGTCGCGGAGAGCGTCGCGCCGGTGGTGCTGTGGATCGACGAGATCGAGAAGGGGCTCTCCGGCGTCCGCTCCTCCGCCTTCGGCGACGGCGGCGTGACGGCCCGCGTGGCCGGGACGCTCCTCACCTGGCTGCAGGAGAAGACCGCGCCGGTGTTCGTGGTCGCGACCGCGAACCGGATCGAGCAGCTGCCGCCGGAGCTCCTGCGCAAGGGGCGCTTCGACGACATCTTCTTCATCGACCTCCCCTCCGAGGCGGAGCGGCGCGAGATCCTGGAGATCCACGTGCGGCGGCGCGGCCGCGACCCGCACGCCCACGACCTCGACGCGCTCGCGCGGCGGACGGCGGGGTTCTCCGGGGCGGAGCTCGAGCAGGCCGTGATCTCGGCGCTGTACGACGCCTTCGCGGAGGGAAAGGAGCTCCTCCCCGAGCACGTCGTCCGCGCGGTCGAGGAGGCCCGGCCGCTCTCGGCCACGATGCGCGAGGAGATCGCGGAGCTCCGGGCGTGGTCGCGGACGCGGACGCGCGCCGCCTCCTCCGCGCCGGCCACCGCGGTGCCCGAAGCGCCGGGCGCGCCCTAGGGGACCGCCGTGTCGCGCCTGCGTAGGTTCCTGCACATCGAGCGCTCGCGGACGGCGCGGCCCGAGGACGGCGCCGCCGATCCGAGCGCCGCCACCGCCGGGCGGATCGGCGGGGTCGAGCGGCCCGGGACCGGCCCCGCGGCCCCGGCGAGCTCGGGCGCTGGGCTCGAGCGGTTCGCGCCGCCGCCGCCGCCGTCGATCGAGCTCGTGTCGACGGAGGCCGGTGAGCGGCCGTTCACCCGCTGCATGCGCTGCGGCATGGACCACAACGTCTTCGCGACCGAGTGCTCGGGCTGCGGCGCGAGCCTCGACACCGCGCCACAGCGCGAGTTCAACGAGCGGCTCTGGGCGGCGCGGCAGGAGGAGTCCGCCCGGGAGCGACGCGCCTCCGAGGAGCGCGCGGCCGAGCGGGCGCGCGACGGCGCGGGCGCCGGGTCGATGCGAGCGATGGGGGAGGCGCTCGCCCGCGAGGTCGGCGAGCACGAGCGTCGGCGGCTCGAGGTCGAGGGGCTCGGGCGGCGGATCCGCTGGTGGGGCGACGGCGCGCTCCTGTGGGCCGCGATGGTCGCGCTCGGGCGCGCGGTGCGCTCGGTGTGGCGGCGGCTGACGCGGGCGGACCCGGGCTGACGCGGAGCGGCGGGGCGGTGGCCCCGCCCCTTGATTCCGCCTCCGCGCTGCGCGATCTTGCGCACCTCGTCACCCCCCCCGAGCGCCCGAGGAGCCTCCTTGCCCCCTGCGAGCCCCGATCTCGTCGAGAAGGCCGTCAACACCATCCGCATGCTGGCGGCCGACGCCGTGCAGCAGGCGAACAGCGGCCATCCCGGCATGCCGATGGGCGCCGCGGACATGGCGTTCGTCCTCTGGACGCGCCACCTCCGCTTCGACCCGAAGGACCCGCGCTGGGTCGGCCGCGACCGGTTCGTCCTGTCGGCGGGCCACGGCTCGATGCTGCTCTACTCGCTCCTCCACCTCGCCGGCTTCGACTGCACGCTCGAGGATCTGAAGCGGTTCCGTCAGCTCGGGTCGCGCACTCCCGGGCATCCCGAGTTCGGCCACCTGCCGGGCGTCGAGGTGACGAGCGGACCGCTCGGCCAGGGGTTCGCGAACGGCGTCGGCATGGCGCTCGGCCAGGCGATGCTCGCGGCGAAGCTCGGCCCGGGGAGCCCGGTCGCGGACCACTTCGTCTACGCGATCGTCTCGGACGGCGATCTCATGGAGGGCGTCGCCGCGGAGGCGGCGAGCTTCGCCGGCCACAACCGGCTCGGCCGCCTCGTCTACCTCTACGACGACAACGAGATCACGATCGACGGGAAGACCTCGATCGCCTTCACCGGCGAGGACGTGACGAAGCGCTTCGAGGGCTACGGCTGGCACGTGCAGTCGGTCGATGGGCGCGACCACGAGGCGCTCCACCGCGCGATCGAGGCGGCGAAGGCGGAGACCCGCCGGCCGTCGCTCGTCCGCGTCCGCACGACCATCGGCTTCGGCTCGCCGGGGAAGGCCGGGAAGTCGTCGGTCCACGGCGCGCCGCTCGGCGAGGACGAGCTGAAGGCGACGAAGAAGAACCTCGGCTGGCCCGAGGAGCCGCGCTTCCTCGTCCCGGACGACGTCCGCGCCCACTGGGCGGCGGTGCGGGCCGAGAAGGCGGCGCAGGTCGAGGTGGCGCGCGGGCGCGAGAGGGCGTGGCGCGCGGCGCACCCCGACCAGGCGGCGCTGCTCGAGGTGCACGCGGAGCGCTGGGTGCCCGAGCGGATCCTCGAGCGGATCCTGGAGGGCGGCGACGCGGCGGACGCGACGCGCAAGCTGTCGTTCCAGGCGATCCAGCGGATCGCGCCGCTCGTCCCGGCGCTCGTGGGGGGCTCCGCGGACCTCGCCGAGTCGAACCTCACGGACATCAAGGGCGGTGGCGGGTTCTCGCCGGACACGCCGGCGGGCCGGAACGTCCACTACGGCATCCGCGAGCACGGGATGGGCGCGATCCAGAACGGGCTCGCCTACGACGGGTTCTTCATCCCGTTCACCGGCACGTTCCTGCAGTTCGCGGACTACATGCGGCCGGCGGTCCGGATCGCGGCGCTCGCGCGGCTCCAGACGATCTACGTCTGGACCCACGACTCGATCTTCCTCGGCGAGGACGGCCCGACGCATCAGCCCGTCGAGCACCTCTCCGCGCTCCGCGCGATCCCGAACCTCCACGTGGTGCGCCCCTGCGACCCGGTCGAGGTCGCGGCGGCGTGGGCGCACGCGCTCCAGCGGCGCGACGGCCCGACGGCGCTCGTCCTGACCCGCCAGAAGCTCGCCCCGGTGCGCCGCGCGGCCGGCTTCACGCCCGACCGGGCGCTCCGCGGCGGCTACGTCGTCGAGGCGCCGGAGCGCGCGCGCTTCACGGTGGTCGCCACCGGCTCCGAGGTCCCGCTCGCGCAGGCCGCGCTCGACCTGCTCGCGAAGAAGGGGATCGCCGGCCGGCTCGTCTCGATGCCCTGCTACGAGCAGTTCGAGGCCCAGCCGGAGGCGTGGCGGGACGAGGTGCTGCCCCGCGCGCTGCCGGTCGCGGTCGTGGAGGCGGCGCGCGGGATCGAGTGGGCGCGGATCGCCGGGCGAGACGGGCTCGTCATCGGGATCGACCGGTTCGGCGCGAGCGCGCCCGAGAAGGCGCTCGCCGAGGAGTACGGCTTCACGCCGGCGAAGGTCGCGGACCGCCTCGAGCGCTGGCTCGCCGGACATTGACGCGGGGGGACGCTCGCGCTTCGCGCTGCGCGACCCCCCGATCCCCCCGCTCGCTCGGGGCAGCCTCATCCGGCTGCCCCTGCGCTCGCCCAGCACGGATCCGGGGCGCGCGCCCCCACACGGAGGGCGCGCGCTCGGCGAGTCGGTCCCTGCCCTAGCGGGCGGCGACGGCGGCGCTCGAGCCCTGCTGCGGCTGAGCGGGCGCGACCGGCCGCGGCTCGATCCGCTCGCCCTTCGCGAGCATCTTGAGCGACAGCGACAGGAGCGAAGCGAGGAGCTCGCCCGAGCCCGGGACGTCGAGCTTCCGGTAGATGCGCTTACGGCGGGCGCGGATCGTCTCCGGCGAGACGCCGGCGGCGGCCGCGGAGTCCTTGCACGCAAAGCCCTGCGCGATGCGGAGCACCTCGGCGCGCTCGGCAGGCGTGAGCGTCGTTCCCTCCATGAACTTGGCGGCGAACGGCGTGAGGATCTCGATATCGATCTGGGCCATCGTGTGTCCTTCCCCGGATATATGCCCCTACAGGGGCCATTCTAGACCGGCGTTGCGGCCTCCGTCCGGACAGGGGCTTCCTATACTCACCCCTGCTTGGCCGGCCGTCGTCGGCGCAAGGGACGTTAATAACGCCCCGCCAGGTTGCCACCCCCCCCGGCAGAGCTTTGAAGAAGGCCTTGCTGAGCGGGGGATTTTCCCCAGTGATCTCCATAAGGGGCGTGCTCGCTCGGGTCTACATACCCTGATGGGGCGTCACGATTGCGCCCGATTTCGCGCCCCTAGCGCGTCCCGAGGATCACCTCGATCGCCGGCGGACCGGCTCGCCCAGCGGCGTCGGCGCGGCCACGTGCCGCAGGGTCGCGCTCGCCGGGCGTGACCTGCGAGAACCCCTCGGCGCCGGCCTTCACCGCCGCGAGGAGCTGCTGCTGGTCGTCCTCGCCGCGCTGGATCAGCGCCGCGATCCGCTCGCGCGTGCCCGTGACCGTCCGGCCCGCGGCGGACGCCTCCGCCGCGCGGTACCGGAGGACGAGGGCGAGCTGATCCCAGAGCGCGCCGCGGAGCTCGGCCGCGCGGCCGTCCGCGGGGAGGCCGCGGTCCACGACCGAGAGCTCGATCCGGGTCGAGAGCGGGTAGCTCGGATCGAGCACCGCGAATTTCGTGGCGTCGCCCTGGCGCTCCGCCCGGATGGCGCGCCCGCCGAACGGAAAGAGGACGGGGCCGCGCGCGAGCGCCGCGCGGGCCTCGGCGGGATCGCCGGCCGGCTCGCTCGCCGCGACCGGGCGCACCGGGACGCGGAGCTCGTCGAGGACGCCGCGCAGCTGGTCCACCGCGATGACGACGTTCAGCCCCTGCGCGTTGCGGTACCCCGCGTGGTAGATGCCGACGAGCTCGGGCTCGCCGGTCTCGCACGAGACGGCGAGGACGGGGCTCCCCGAGCTGCCGAGGTTGAGGAGCGCGTCCACGGCGAAGTCCTCGTGGTCCCACCCGCGCTCCACGTCGCGCTGGCCGAGTCCGATGACGTGTCCCGCGTTCGCCGCCGCGAAGGCGCCGAGGGGGAAGCCCCGGGCGAGCACGGAGTTGCCGACGCGGAGGTCCGCGGAGCGGCCGATGCGGTACGGGATGAGCCGCAGCGGGTCTCGCGAGGCGAGGACCGCGACGTCGAACGGCTCGTCTACGAGCACCGGGCGGAGCACGATCTGGTCGGGGCTCTCCGGCTCGGCCTCGTTCGCGACGATCCGGACGTCCGTCCGCACCCGGCGCGAGCCCGCCGGGACGCCCTCGACGTCCTGGCCGTCCCCGGTCACCTCCGGGAAGGCGACCACGTGCTGGTTCGTCGCGATGAGCCACTCGCCGCCGCGCTTCTGGTACGCGAACCCGGTCCCGTGCCGCGTCTTCGAGTGGTACTCGTGGACGAGCTTCCCGCCGCGCCGGTACTGGACGTGCTCGTACACGGCGGTGGCCCGCAGGCAGTACACCCAGTCCGCGGCGGGCCGCGACTCGCGGTCCCGGGCGGCGGGCGTCATCGCGGCGAGGGTGTCGGCGTAGCGGGCGGTGCAGGGCGGGCGCGCGGTGGCGCCCTGCGCCGGGAGCGACGCGAGCGGGGCGACGAGGAGGACGGCGACGAGCGCGCGAGCGGCGCTAGGCATCGCCGGAACCTAGGCCCGCTCGCCCGCCCCGGCGGCTATCCGATCGAGATGCGGTCGCGCTTCTTCGCCGGGTCGGCGGGCTCGGCGCGGTCGCCGCCCGCGGCCTGCGCCCTCGCGAGGGCGTCCGCCGCGCGCTTCACGAGCCCGCCGAACGAGATCGTCCCCTCGCCGCCGTGCGACGCGACGCCGGCGCTCGCGGTCACCCGGGGTGTCCCCGTCCGGTCGCGGACGAGCGCGCAGAGCCGGCGCGCGACGCGCAGCGCCCCGTCGTCCCGCGTGTGCGGCATCATCACGACGAGGCGCTCCTCCGAGAAGGGGACGGCGACGTCGATGTCCCGGAGGGCCCCGGAGACGACGCCGAGCAGCTCCGCGAGGAGCGCCGTCCGGCCCCGCGCGCCCAGCTCCGGCGCGAGCGCGGCCCAGCCGTCGACGGAGACGAGGGCGAGGGAGAGCGGGTGCCCGTAGCGGCGCGAGCGCTTCACCTCGACGAAGAGGAGCCGCTTCAGGAACTCGAGGTCCCGCCCGGCCCCGCGGGCCCGCGCGAGCCGCGCCTCGAGCTCGGCGACCTTCTCGCCCCGCGCGCGGAGCTCCTCGGCGAGGGCGCACGCGGCCGTCACCGACGACGCGGTGAGCGGCCCGACGAGGACGGCGTCGCCCTTCGCCCCCGGGTGGAGCGCCGCCTCCTTCCGGTCCAGGAACAGGACGACCACCGGGAGGAGCGGGTCGGCGGCGCGGAGCGCGGCGAGGATCTTCACCCCCGCCGTCCCGCGCACGAGGGCCGCGCCGAACCGGGTCGACGCCGCGCGCGCCGCCGCCTCGGACGGCGAGACCACGACCACCTCGCGCACCCGCTCCTCGAGATCGCGCCGGAGCGCCTCGACCACGGCCTCGGAGTCGTCGGCGAGGAGGATGCGGCGCACCATCGGGGCGTTAATGTACCATCCTCGCCCCGTGCCACCATCCGGACGCATCGCCCTCGCGCAGATCGACACGACCGTCGGCGACTTCGACGGCAACGCGGCGCGGATCCGCGACGCGACCGCCCGCGCGCGCGCCGCCGGCGCGACCCTCGCGGTCTTCCCCGAGCTCGCCCTGTGCGGGTACCCGCCGCGCGACCTCCTCGACCTCCCCGAGTTCCTCGACCGGGCCGCGCGCGCGCTCGCGGAGCTCGCCCGCCCGGCCGACTGGTCCCGCGGGATCGCGGTCGCCCTCGGCTTCCCCGAGGCCGCCCCCGGCGCGCCGCCGCCGGGGGTCTACAACTCGGTCGCGCTCCTCGAGGGCGGGCGCGTCACCGCGATCGGGCGCAAGTCGCTCCTCCCGACCTACGACGTCTTCGACGAGACCCGCTACTTCCTCGCCGCCGACCGGTCTTCCGCCGCGGACGCCGCGGCGCCGGGCCTGCGCCTCGGCCTGTCCATCTGCGAGGACGTCTGGAACGACAAGCGCTTCTGGGACCGCCCGCGCTACGCGCGCGACCCCGTGGCGGAGCTCGCCCGCGACGGCGCCGGCCTCGTCGTGAACGTCTCGGCCTCGCCCTACGCCGTCCACAAGCCCGCCCTCCGCGAGCGGATGCTCACCGCGAGCGCGCGCGGGCACGGCGTCCCGATCGCCTACGTGAACCAGGTGGGCGGGAACGACGCCCTCGTCTTCGACGGCGGCTCGATGCTCGTCGCCGCCGACGGGCGCGTGCTCGCGCGCGCGCCGCTGTTCCAGGAGGCGCTCGTCGTAGCGGACCTCGCGGGGGGCGCGCCGGAGGTCCTCCCCCTCGGCGACCGACCGGGGGCGCCCCGCGCGCCCGCGCCGGACGCCCTCGCCGACGAGGTGCTCTCCGCCCTCGTGCTCGGCGTCCGCGACTACGTCCGGAAGTGCGGGTTCCGCTCGAGCATCGTCGGGCTCTCCGGCGGGATCGACTCCGCGCTCACCGCCTGCATCGCCGCCGAGGCGCTCGGGCCCGGCGCGGTGCTGGGCGTCGCCATGCCGTCCCGCTACAGCTCTGGCCACTCGCGCGAGGACGCGGCGGAGCTCGCGAGGAACCTCGGCGTGTCGTTCCGCGAGATCTCCATCGAGCCGATGCACGCCGCCTTCCTCGCGCAGCTCGAGGCGGCGGAGGGGCGGCCGCTGTGCGACCTCGCCGAGCAGAACGTCCAGGCCCGCGTCCGCGGGCAGATCCTGATGGCGCTCTCGAACGACACGGGCGGCCTCGTGCTCTCGACCGGCAACAAGAGCGAGCTCGCCGTCGGCTACTGCACGCTCTACGGCGACATGGCGGGCGGGCTCGCGGTCATCGGGGACGTCGCGAAGACCCTCGTGTACCGCGTCGCCCGCGCGGCGAACGCCCGCGCCGGCCGCGCGCTCATCCCGGAGCGCACCTTCACGAAGCCGCCCTCGGCGGAGCTGAAGCCCGGGCAGGTCGACCAGGACTCGCTGCCGCCCTACGACGTGCTCGACGACATCCTCGCCGCCTACGTCGAGGAGCGGCTCCCGGTCGAGGCCATCGTCGCACGCGGCCACCCCGAGGCGACGGTGCGCCGCGTCCTCCGGATGGTCGTCGCGAGCGAGTACAAGCGGCGGCAGGCCGCGCCGGTGCTGAAGGTGAGCGAGAAGGCGTTCGGCGAGGGCCGCCGCCTCCCGATCGCCCACGGCTGGCGGTACTGAGGGCGACGCTAGAGGAGCTGGACGCAGCGGACGCGCCCGAGGTCCACGATCCCCGCCGCGCCCGGCGGGACCTCGAACGCGAAGCGGCAGAGCCGCCCCTCCCATCGGATGAGGGCGTCGTGCGTGCCGGGCGGGATCCCCTCGAGCCAGAACGCGCCGTCGTGCCCCACCGGCGACGCGGCGCGCCGGCCCGGGACCTCGACGGCGATCTCGCCCCACTCCGGCGGGACCTCCCGGCCGTCGACGTCGAGGACGAGGCGGCCCGACACCGCGAGCTGCCGCGCGACCCGGAACCGCTCCACGGACCCGCCGCGCTGCCGCGGCGCGACGACGCGCTCCACCTCGTCCACCCGGAAGTCGATCGGGAGGTCGGAGTCGCGGATCGCGATCCGGTTGCCGAGGTACGGCTGGAGCCCCGTGACGAGGAGGTCGCCGCGCGCGTCGGTCCGCCCCATCTCCTGGCCCTGGAGGAGCACGCGGACCCCGGGCGCGTCCTCGAGCTGGACGAGCGCGTAGCTCCCCTCCACGGGCCGCGTCGGGTGGATCCGCCCGCCGAGCAGGACGAGGCCGGACGCGACCTGCGCCGACGTGTAGGAGGTGCGCGCGCCGGTCCACGGATCGAGCTCGTGGTGCAGGACCTCGGCGCGCGCGTAGCGGTCCTGGCCGCGGAGCTCCGCGTCGACGATCGCCCCGTCGCCGGTGCGCGCCGCGAACCGGTAGCCGACGCCCGGCCCCGGCGGCAGCGAGCGGGTCACCGACGCCTGCCGGTACTCGGCCGCGGGGCCCGACCCGGTCGCGCCGTGCACCTCCGCCGTCGCGCGGCCGGGCAGCGCCATCGAGAGCGTCACGAGCACCTCCGTCGTGTCGGGGGCGGCCTCGCGGAGCATCCGCGACAGGCTCGCGGCGGCCCAGAACCCTCGGGGCAGCGCGAACGTGAGGCGGACGAGACCGCGCGAGGCGTGGCCCGCGTCGCGCCGGCGCTCGCCCGCGAGCTCGCCGAGGAGCGAGAGCCGGCTCGTCAGCCCCAGCGAGCCCGTGAGCACGCCGCGGAGGAGCGGCCGGTCCTCGCCCGACGCGAGCGTCCCGTTCGCGTAGCGGCCCGAGTCCCAGCGGAGCTGCCCCACGAGCCCGGCGCGGCGCCCGAGGTGGCGCGCCGCGAGGATCGCTGCGGCCCCGGCGCGTCCGCCGTCGCGGCTCGCCGCCGCGGTCGCCTCGAGCTCGGCGATCGGCGTCGCGACGAC
>JAHWYA010000379.1 GCA_020028115.1 Anaeromyxobacter sp. | reverse complement strand
GCCGGGGACGCCGGGGGACGTCGCGCCGGGGCGGCTCCTCGCCGTCCCGTTCGCCGCCGAGGGGCGCTCGGGCTGGGCGTGCTTCGAGAACCGGTTCCGTCCGGCGAGCGTCGGCCCCGGGCACGGAGAGCTGCTCGACGTCCTCTCCGCGCAGCTCGGGGTGCTGCTCGGCAACGTGGCGCTCTGGCAGGAGCTCGCGCGCGCGCGCGAGCGGCTCGAGGAGGAGAACCGGTACTGGCGCTCGACGACCTCCGGCGGCGCGGCGTCGCCCGGGAGCCGCATCGTGGGCGACTCCCCCGCGCTGCGCGAGGTGCTCGCGCTCGTCGCGCGCGTCGCGCCGTCGACGGCGGCGGTCCTCGTCACCGGCGAGACCGGCGTCGGCAAGGAGCTCGTCGCGTCGGAGATCCACCGCCAGAGCCCGCGCCGGCAGGGCCCGTTCATCGCCGTCCACGTCGCGTCGCTCTCGCCGGGGCTCGTCGCGAGCGGCCTCTTCGGACACGAGCGGGGCGCGTTCACGGGCGCCACGGACCAGACGAAGGGCCGGTTCGAGCTCGCCGACGGCGGGACGCTCTTCCTCGACGAGGTGGGCGAGCTCACCCTCGAGGACCAGGTGCGGCTCCTGCGGGTCCTCCAGGAGGGCACCTTCGAGCGGGTCGGCGGCACGCGCCCGCTCCGCTCCGACTTCCGCCTCGTCGCGGCGACGAACCGCGACCTGCTGGCCGAGGTGCGCGCGGGCCGCTTCCGCGAGGACCTCTACTTCCGGCTCGCCGGGTTCCCGCTCCGCGTCCCGCCGCTGCGGGAGCGGCGCGAGGAGATCCCGACGCTCGCCCTCTTCTTCATGGAGCGCGCGAGCCGCGCCCGCGGCGTCCGGTTCGACGGGATCGGGGAGGGCGACGTGCGGCGGATGCTCGAGTACCCGTGGCCGGGCAACGTCCGCGAGCTCGAGCACGTCGTCGAGCGGGCGGTGCTGCTCTCCGAGCCGCCGCGCCTGCGCATCCCGCCGCTCGACGCCGCGACGCGCCCGCTCGCCGCGGCCGCCGCCGCTCCGCCCGGGGCGGCGCTGCCGCGCGCGGACCTCGTCACGCTCGCCGAGGCCGAGCGCCGCCACATCGCGCTCGTGCTCCGCCACGTGAAGGGCCGCATCACCGGCGCGGGTGGGGCGGCCGAGCTCCTCGGGCTGAAGCCGTCGACGCTCAACTTCCGGATCCGGAAGCTCGGGCTGGTGGAGGAGGTCGAGCGCGCGCGGCGGTCCGGCCCGCGCGCGTAGCGGGCCGGACCGTCGCGTGCGCCCGGCGCACCCCGAAGCGCACACGTCTCACTCGAAGGAGCACGTCATGACGAACAAGAAGATCCCGACCCTCGTTGGCTCCGGCATCGGCCTCGCCCTCTTCCTCGCCGTCGCGCTGCTCCCGGCGATGCTGTACGGCGGGTACGCGGGCCTCCTCCTCGCCGGCGGCATCTTCGGCACGCCGGTCGTCCCGACGCTGCTCCCCCGCGCCCTCATCGTGTTCGGGATGGTGATGGGCGTCGTCGCGGTCGGCTCGCTCTCGCTCTTCGCGGTGCTCGGCGCGGCGGCGGGCGCGGCGGTCGGCGCGCTCACGAGCGTGACGATCCGCAAGCCCGCGGCGCAGGAGTCCGCCTCGCGCTAGCGACCGAGCCTTCGCTTCGCCCGGGTGCGGCTTGATGCCGCGCCCGGGCGCGTTTTTTCGCCGCGCGCGCAAATGCGCAGGACCTATCGCGGGTTGTGGCGAAAAGACGCAAACGATGCGGCGACGCCTCCCTTGAGCGCCGTCAAAGCCTAGCACTTACAGCCCTTTAGAATGCGGCCCCCTCCAGGAGCAGGGGCACACCCGTTGCACCAGCGAACCGAGCCTATGCGAGCCACTTTCCTTGTGTTTGCGCTTCTCTTCGCCACCGCCGCGCGCGGCGAGGCGGCGAAGCTCCCCGGCGGTGCCGACGCCTGCGTCGACTGCCACAACGGCAAGGACGCCCCCGCCGTCGACACGACCGCCTTCGGCGCGTCGGTCCACGCGGACAAGGCGTCCTGCACGGATTGCCACTCCGGCTACGCGATGGGGCCGCACGAGGGCGAGCAGAAGGCGCTCGCCCCCGCCGAGCAGGCCGTCGTCGACCGGCTCGCGAAGGCGCGCTGGCCGAAGCCGGCCGCGAAGCCCGCGCACGGCAAGGAGGCGCCGAAGGGCGAGGAGGTGAAGGTCACCTCGCCCCGGGCGTACCTCGCCTGCGCCGGCTGCCACGAGATGGAGCACGCCGACGCGATGTCCGCGTGGCAGGGCTCGGTGCACTCGAAGTGGCTCCGCGAGGACACGAAGGCCGCCGGCCCGACCTGCGCCTCGTGCCACGGCGCGATCCACTCGGTGAAGAAGCTCGCCGCCTACGATCCCAGGGCGACCGCCCGGCAGAAGGTGCCCGCCGACCGCCGCGAGATCGCGAAGCGCTGCGAGGCGTGCCACGGCAACGAGGAGTTCGCGAAGGCGGCGGGGCTGAACCCCGAGGCCGCGTTCACCTACCACGACTCGATCCACGGCCGGCTCGCCCGCGTCGGCAACGAGTACGCCCCGGTCTGCACGAGCTGTCACGCCGCCGAGAAGGACAAGGGCGGCACGCACGCGATCGTCCCGAAGACCAACCCCGCGTCGGTCGTGAGCGCCGCGACGAAGAAGGACACCTGCGGCCGCTGCCACGAGGGCGCCAGCGACAACTTCGCGTCGCTCATCGCGCACACGGAGATCCAGGAGACGGGCGGGCACATGGTCCCGCACCTCGTGCACGTCGGCTTCTCCTACCTCACGACGCTCACGCTCCTCTTCTTCGCGTTCCACGTGTTCGTCGACTTCATCTACGAGCTGCGCCAGCGGTTCGCGGCGAAGCACCACGGCCCGGCGAACGCCGCCGAGCAGATGCGCAGCGTGATCCGCTTCGACCTCCACCAGCGCGCGCAGCACTGGCTCATGCTCGCCGGCGTCATCCTACTCGGCGTCACCGGCTGGCCGCTCCGCGGCGCCGGCGACCCCCAGGCGGCGGCGTACTCTTCGTCGCTGATGAAGGTGTTCGGCGGCGCGCAGGGCGCGGCGATCTGGCACCGCATCGGCGCGGTCCTGATCATCCTGTCGGCGATCTACCACCTCTTCTACCTGACGTTCCTCGCGGCGAAGAAGCGGCTGCCGTTCTCGATGCTGCCGATGCCGAAGGACGCGCTCGACATGAAGGACAACATCCTCTTCATGCTCGGGGTGAAGAAGGAGCGGCCGAAGTTCGACCGCTACTCGTACCTGGAGAAGTTCGACTACATGGGGATCTTCTGGGGCGTGATCCTCATGGTCGGGACCGGCTTCATCTTCTGGTTCCCGGTCTGGTTCGCGAGCTGGGCGCCGTCATGGCTCATCACCGCGGCCCAGATCATCCACGGCGAGGAGGCGACGCTCGCGATCCTCTTCCTCTTCGTCGTGCACTTCTACAACGTGCACCTGAAGCCCTCGATCTTCCCGATGAACTGGGTCTGGCTGACCGGTCGGATCACCGTCGCAGACCTGAAGCACGAGCATCCCCTCGAGTACGAGCGGATGAAGCCCGACCTCGACGAGTAGCGTCTCGCCGGGGCGGAGGGCCTCGGGACATGCGGAGGGGGCCCGTGCGGAGCCACGCGCGCGGCCCCCTCCTTTTTCTTCTCCGGCGTCCGCGGCGCCGGCGAGGCTAGAATCGGAGCCCGATGGCGCGCGCGAGCAGCACGACGAAGACCGTCCTCCTCGTCCTCGGCGGCGTCCTCGCGATCGCGGTGGTGCTCGGGTTCCTCCGCTTCAAGCGGTTCGTCGACGAGGACCCGCGCCTCTGCGCGACCTGCCACCGCTCGTCTCCGGAGTTCGCCCTCTGGCTCGGCGGCACGCACAAGAGCGTCGCTTGCCAGAGCTGCCACCACTCGTCCCCGCGCCAGGGCGTCGCAATGCTCGGCGCCTTCGTCGCCGGGAAGAAGCCGCGGGGGCAGCACGCCGAGGTCGAGGTCGGCGCCTGCGCGTCGTGCCACTTCTCGCACGACCCGCGCTGGCCGCAGGTGGGCGGATCCCGCGGCCACCGGATCCACTACGAGGAGAAGAAGATCTCCTGCGTCCGCTGCCACGCGGCGTCGATGCACGGCTTCGAGCCGGTCGCCTCGAAGTGCCAGGAGTGCCACGGCGAGCACGTGGTGAGCGTCGCGAAGATGCACTCGCTCCACTGCTTCGCCTGCCACGAGTTCCTCACGACCGAGCCCGGCCTCCGCCCCACCCGCCACGACTGCCTCCGGTGCCACACGCGCCAGGGGATCCACGCGCCGATGAAGGACCACGGCGCGCCGATGGAGATGTCCTGCGCGGCGTGCCACAAGCCCCACGCGAAGGACGGCAAGACGCTCGCCGCGTGCGACGAGTGCCACAAGCCCGCCCAGATGGCGAAGGGGGGGCTCCACGCGCGCGCCGCGCACCGCCAGTGCCTCGACTGCCACCCGCCGCACGTGTGGACGCCCCCGAAGGGCGCCTGCGCGCGGTGCCACGCCGGCGCCGCGGAGCACGCGCACGGCAAGGCCTGCCGGGAGTGCCACTCCTTCGCGGGCGCGCCGCTGCCGCCGCTGCCGGTGTCCGCCTGGTGACCGGACTGCCATGACCCTCCGGCTCAAGCTCTTCGTCCTCATCGCGGCGGTCATCATCTTCGCGATGTCCGGCGTCACCGCCGTGGCCCTGTGGCGCGAGCTGGTGCGCGGCCAGGAGCTGCTCCAGCGGGAGGGCGTCGCCATCGCCTCCTCCGCCGCGGCGGCCGCCTCGCAGTGGATCGACGAGGACGGAATGGCTCCCGGCGGATCGCCGGCGCTCGGCCGCATCCTCGACCTGCTCGTGTCGCAGCACCCCCTCGACCGCGCCTGGATCGTGGACCGGACCGGCCGCGTCCTCGCGTGCCTCTCGAACGACGGCGAGCCGTGCCCGGAGGGCGTTGCCCTCACGCAGTTCAGATCCGCGGACGCCCCGCTGCAGGCGTTCCGGCGCCTCCTC
>JAHWYA010000378.1 GCA_020028115.1 Anaeromyxobacter sp. | reverse complement strand
GACGGGATCCGCGTCTCGACCGGCATCGAGCACATCGACGACATCCAGGAGGACTTCGAGGAGGCCTTCCGGGCGGCGAAGTAGCGGTCGCGGCGCGGCGGGGGGCCACGCACCTTTACCCCCGTCCTCCCCCCGGGGTCGTCGAGGGCGCACATTTGCGTCGGCCGCGGGGGCCGGTACGCTGCGGGGGTGCCTGTACTCCAAGCCCTGCTGATCACGCTCCTGCTGCCCTCGGTCGCCGCCGCCGCCGCCGACTGCCCGAGGGGCATGAAGCGGCTCTCCGGCGGCACGTTCCGGATGGCGAACGGGGACGAAGCCCTCCTGACGTCCTACTGCCTGGACGCGACCGAGGTGACGGTCGCCGACTACGCGAGGTGCGTGGAAGCGGGCGCGTGCAAGGCCGAGGACCTCGAGTGCGGCAACGCCGCGACCTGGGGCAAGAAGGCCACCGCGAGCCACCCGGTGAACTGCGTCAGCTGGTTCGAGGCGGACGCGTTCTGCCGCGCGTACGGCAAGCGGCTCCCGACCGAGGGGGAGTGGGAGTGGGCGGCGCGCGGCGGCCGCAAGGCCGCGTCCTTCCCGTGGGGCGAGGCGCCCCCCGCGAACCGCGTCTGCTGGGACGGCGACGGGAACTCCGTCGGGAAGGGCGAGCGGAAGGCGACCTGCGCCGTCGGCGCCCACCCGAAGAGCAAGAGCCCCGACGGCCTCCAGGACCTCGCCGGCAACGTCCGCGAGTGGACCTCGACCGAGGCGGAGCGCTTCCGGGTCCACCGCGGCGGCTCGTGGGGGGACAGCCTCCCCGAGTTCCTCTCCGCCGGCTTCCGGGGCTGGAACGCGCCCGACGAGCGGATGGAGCTCATCGGGTTCCGCTGCGCGGCCGACCTCGGCGCGAAGCCGATCGTGCCTCACAAGGCGATCGTGAAGCCGAAGGCGGAGATGCGGGACGACGGCGTCCTCGTGATGCCGTTCGAGCTCAACGCGAGCCCGAGCCCGCGGAAGAGGCGGTAGGCCGGAGCCGGAGGCGCTGAGCCGGAGCCGCTGAACCGCAGCCGCTGAACCGCATCCGCATCCGCAGCCGGGATCCCCCCGTCGACGCCCGACCGGCGCCGCGGTACCTTCCCCGCGATGGCGGACCCGTCCACCCCCGCGAGCCCGTCCCGCGCCGCCCTCCTCCTCGTGCCGGCCGCGCTCCTCCTCGCCGGCGCCGCCGGCGCCTGGCTCACGGCGCGCCCGCACCTCGCCGCGCTGCTCGGCGGCCTCCACGTGGTCGCGCTCGGCGCGTTCCACCTCCGCCGGATCCGGCTCCGGACCGAGCGGCTCGAGCGAGCCCTCCGCGAGGCGACGGAGGTCCGCGAGGCGCGCGCCGCGGACCTCGAGCGCCTGCAGGCCATCCTCGACTCGATGGTGGACGGCGTCATCTTCGTCGACGCCGAGGACCGCGTCGCGATGGTCAACGCCGCGGGCCGGGCGCTGCGCAACCTGACCGGCGGGCCGGGGCGGCCGCTCAAGGAGTGCCACCCGCGCTCCTCGCACGGGATGCTCGACCGGGTGATGGGCTACCTCCGCTCCGGCGACGACGCCGGCCCCGCGCACTCGATCCTGAAGGAGCGCGAGGGGCGCTGGGAGACGACCTACGCGCCGGTCATGAGCGTCGAGGGCGCCTACCTCGGCACGGTCATGGTGATCCGCGACATCGCGGAGCGCCGCACGCTCGAGCGCCGCCTCCTCGACGCGGAGCGGCTCTCCGGCCTCGGCCAGATGTCCGCGCAGATCGCCCACGAGCTGCGGAACCCGCTCAACGCGATCAGCGGCGCCGCGCAGTACCTCCGGCGGCGGCTCGCCGGCGACCCGGAGGTCGCGGAGTACGCGGGGCTCATCGGCGAGGAGGTGCAGCGGGTGAACCGGTTCGTCGCCGCGCTCCTCCACGTCGCCCGCCCGGCCGAGCCGGTGTTCGCGCCGGTCTCGGTGAACCGCCTCCTGCGGGAGGCGGCGCAGAAGGTGGCGCTCGCCCGCGGGCTCCCGGAGGGCGCGGTGTCGCTCGACCTCACCGCCGATCTCCCGGTGCTCGACGTCGACGCGGCGATGATCGAGGAGGCGCTCGCGAACCTGCTCCACAACGCCCTCGAGGCCGGCGGCCCCGAGGCGCCGGAGCTCCGGAGCCGGTACGAGGCCTCCGGCGGCGAGGGGACCATCGTCGTCGAGGTGAGCGACCGCGGCGGCGGCATCCCGCCGGACCAGCTCGACGAGGTGCTCCGCCCGTTCGTCACGACCAAGCCGACCGGGACCGGGCTCGGCCTCGTCGTGGTGACGCGCGCGGTGGAGCAGCACCGCGCCCGGTTCAAGCTCGCGCCGCGGGAGGGGGGCGGGACGGTCGCCGCGATCCGCTTCCCGGTCCGGCGCACCGCCGCCCCGCCGGCGCAGGAGGTCGCGTGACGCGCGACGGGGCGGGCTCGATCCTCCTCGTCGACGATGACGCGTCGACGCGGAAGGTCGCGAAGGCGAACCTCGCCCTCGAGGGGTTCGAGGTCGCGGTCGCGTCCTCCGGCGCCGAGGCGCTCGCCCGCCTCGCCGAGGGCGACCCGCTCGCGATGGTCTCCGACCTCAAGATGCCGGACGTGGACGGGATCGCGCTCATGGAGCGGGTCCACGCCATCCGCCCGTCGCTCCCCGTCGTGCTGGTGACCGCCCACGCCACCGTCGAGACGGCGGTCCAGGCGATGCGGCGGGGCGCGCTCCACTACCTCACGAAGCCGATCCGCTTCGACGAGCTCGCCCTCGTGCTCCGCCACGCCGTCGCCCACGAGCGGCAGCGCCGCGACCTCGCGCGGCTCACAGGCGAGCTCGAGCGGGCGGCCGGGTTCGAGGAGATGGTCGGCACCTCCGCGCCGATGCGGGAGGTGTTCGCGATGGTCGAGCAGGTCGCGCCGGCGGACGCGACGGCGCTCCTGCGCGGCGAGACCGGGACCGGCAAGGAGCTCGTCGCCCGCGCCATCCACCGGCGCTCGCCGCGGCGGGACCGGCCCTTCGTCGCGGTGAACTGCACCGCGATCCCGCGGGACCTCATGGAGTCGGAGTTCTTCGGGCACGAGCGCGGCGCCTTCACCGGCGCGTCGACCCGGCGCATCGGCCGCTTCGAGCAGGCGGACGGCTCGACGCTCTTCCTCGACGAGGTGGGGGACCTCGACCTCGCCATCCAGGCGAAGCTCCTCCGCGTCCTGCAGGAGCAGGAGATCACGCGCGTCGGCGGCCAGGAGCCGGTGCGGGTCGACGTCCGCATCGTCGCCGCGACGAACCGCGACCTCGAGGCGCTCGTGCGCGACGGCCGGTTCCGCGACGACCTCTACTACCGGCTGAACGTCATCCCGATCCGCCTCCCGCCGCTCCGCGAGCGGCCCGGCGACCTGCCCGAGCTGCTCCAGCACTTCCTCGGCTCGTTCGCGGCGCGCTACGGCCGGCCCGCGCCCATCGCGCCGCCCGAGCTCCTCGCCGCCGCG
>JAHWYA010000377.1 GCA_020028115.1 Anaeromyxobacter sp. | reverse complement strand
AGCTCGCGCGCGCCGTCCGCCCCGACCTCGCGGGCTCGGCCGCGGCGAGGGCGGCCGCGGCGGAGGCTGCCAGGGCCGCTCACGAGCGCGCGGTCCGGGTCGAGCGCGACCTCGCGGAGGTGACCGAGCGCGAGCGGCGCAGCGCCGAGCTCGCCGCGAGCGTCGCCGAGCTCGACCGGAAGCTCGACGTCCTCGGGCGCGTCGCCGACGTCGCGAACGGCAGGAACGACCTCAACATGAGCCTGCAGCGGTTCGTGCTCGCCGCGCGGCTCGAGGAGGTCGCCGAGGCGGCGAGCGCGCGCCTCCTCCTCATGTCCCAGGGGCGGTTCCGGCTCCGCCACGACACCACCGTCGACCACAAGGCGAAGGCGTCCGGCCTCGGGCTCGTCGTCGAGGACGCCTGGACCGGCGTCACCGACCGGCCCGCGGGCGCGCTCTCGGGCGGCGAGAGCTTCCTCGCGAGCCTCGCCCTCGCGCTCGGCCTCTCCGACGTGGTCCTGCGGCGCTCGGGCGGCCTCCGCCTCGACGCGCTCTTCGTCGACGAGGGCTTCGGCTCGCTCGACGAGGAGACCCTCGACCACGCCATCCGGGCCCTCGAGGAGCTGCGCGAGCACGGCCGCCTCGTCGGCGTCATCTCCCACGTGCCGGAGCTGCGCCGCCGGATCCCGGCGCGCATCGAGGTCCGGCGCGAGGCGGACGGCTCGGTCGCGGTCGTCCACCCGGCCTGAGGAGTCGGCTTCAGCTCTGCTGGAAGGCCGGCGCGAACACCTCCGCCGCCCATCTCTCGATCGACGTCGGCGTCGTCGTGGCCGCGCTGCGCGGCTGCGTCGGCTTCAGGTGCCCGTCGTTGAACCCCTTCGACATGTCCATGTAGAGCGCCGCCATCTCCTCGGGGAGCCCCATCTGCACGAGCCCCTTCTGCGCGTCGGCGTAGGGGAACTGCACGTACTTCAGCTCCGGCTTGCCGATCGCCTTCCCGAGCACGGCGGTGACCTCGGCCATCGAGAGGTCCCGCTCCCCTTGCAGCTCCTGGACGAGCCGGCCCTTCCAGTCGAGGGCGAGGAGGCGCCGCGCCGCGGCCTCGCCGATGTCCTTCGTCGCGATGTGCGCCATCTTCAAGTCCGGCTTCAGCGCCGCGCCGTTGCTCCCCATGCCCTTGATGAGCCCGATCGCGCCGAGGTTGTTCTCGAAGAAGTAGCCGGGCCGGAGGTGGAGCGGCGAGTGGTTCGGGATGCGGTCCAGCCGCGCCTCGAGCGCGTGGAGCCCGGCGATCGGCCCGTTCCCGGACGGCCGGTCCGCGCCGATGCTGGAGAGGGTCACCGCGTACGGGACCTTCGCCGCCTCGAGGGCGTCGCCGAGCGCCGCCGCGGTCCGGTCCTGCCACGCGCGGATGCCGGCGCCGAGGTACGGCGGGAGGAGGACGAACGCGGCCTTCATGCCGTCGAAGGCGAGGCGGAGGAAGGCGGGGTCGTCCACCGAGCCGGGGAGGATGCGCGCGCCCGCCCCGGCGAGCGGCTTCAGCTTGTCGGCGCTCCGCGCGACCGCGCGCACCTTCTTCCCCGCCTCGAGGAGCCGCGTCACCACGATCCGGCCGACGTGCCCCGTGGCCCCGAAGACGACGTACCCTTCGGCCATGTTCTGTCCCTTTCCCGGTTGCAGTTCGGGCGAGGACATGTCGCGGGCGGGCAGGCCGCGCGCGGTCCGGGTGGGGCGTCCCGGGCTCCGCGCGCTGCGGGGAGGACCCTCCGGGAGCCGCGTGCCGGCCGGACGGGCGACCGGCCGCATCCCGGACCCCCGCCCCCCGCAACCGGGGGGCGCACGCGGCGGAGCGCGCGAAGCCCCGGACCCCGGCATACTGTCGCCCATGCCCCGCTTCCCAGGCGCCCTCGAGTCCCGCCTCCCGAACGTCGGCACGACCATCTTCACGGTGATGTCGCGGCTCGCGGCGGAGACGGGCGCGATCAACCTCTCCCAGGGCTACCCGGAGTTCTCGGCGCCGCCCCTCCTGTACGACCTCGTCCTGAAGCACATGCGCGCGGGGTCGAACCAGTACGCGCCGATGGCGGGCGCGATCCCGCTCCGCGAGGCGATCGCGCGAAAGGTCGAGGCGCTCTACGGGACGCGCTACGACCCGGAGCACGAGATCACGGTGACCGCCGGCGGGACGCAGGCGATCTTCACCGGGATCGCGGCGCTCGTCCGGCCGGGCGACGAGGTGATCCTGTTCGAGCCCGCCTACGACTCCTACGCGCCCTCGGTCGCGCTGAACGGCGGCGTGGCGGTCCGCGCCCGGCTGCGGTTCCCGGACTACCGCCCGGACTGGGCCGAGGTCCGTCGCCTCGTCTCGCCGCGGACGCGGCTCGTCGTCGTCAACACGCCGCACAACCCGAGCGGCACGAGCTGGACCGAGTCGGACCTCCGGAGCCTGGCCGCGATCGTGGAGGGGACGAACGTCGTCGTCCTCGCCGACGAGGTGTACGAGCACATGGTGTTCGACGGGCGGCGCCACGAGAGCTGCGCGCGGTACCCGGATCTCGCGGCGCGCTCGCTCGTCGTGTCGTCGTTCGGGAAGACGTACCACGTGACCGGCTGGAAGGTCGGGTACGTGCTCGCGCCGCGCGAGCTCACGGCGGAGCTCCGCAAGGCCCACCAGTTCGTGGTGTTCACCGTGAACACCCCGGTGCAGCTCGCGCTCGCCGAGTACCTGGCGGACGCGAGCCTCTACCTCGAGCTCGCCGCTTTCTACCAGCGGAAGCGCGATCTCTTCCGCGCCGGGCTCGCGGCGACGCGGCTCCGGCTCCTCCCCTGCCACGGGACCTACTTCCAGCTCGCCTCGTACGAGGGGCTCTCCGGCGAGCGCGACGCCGCCCTCGCCGAGCGGCTCACGCGCGAGGCCGGCGTCGCCTCGATCCCGGTCTCCGCGTTCTACGAGGACCCGCCACACGACCCCGTGCTCCGCTTCTGCTTCGCGAAGAACGACGACACGCTCTCGCGCGCGTGCGAGCGGCTCGCCAGGGTCCGGTGGTGAGCCCGTGCCGCGCGTCCCGTACGTCCCCGAGGGCGTCTCCGAGCCGGCCGACCTCGTCGCCGCCGTCCGCGCCCGCCGCGGCGGCGCCCTCCTCCACCTCGACCGGATGCTGCTCCACAGCCCGCCGCTCGCCCGCGGGTGGAACGCATACCTCGCCGCGATCCGGGGCGGGCTCTCGCTCGACGCGCGCCTGCGGGAGCTCGCCGTCTGCGCGATCGGGCTGCTGAACGGCGCGCCGTACGAGCTCCACCACCACGCCCCGGAGCTCCTCGCCGCCGGCGGCACGGCGGCGCAGCTCGACGCGCTCCGCCGCGCGGGCGGCACGGCCGAGGCGGGCGGCCCGTTCGACGCGCGCGAGCGCGCGGTCCTCCGGCTCACCGCGGAGATGACCCGCGAGGTCGCGGTCGGCGACGAGACCTTCGCCGAGGTCCGGCGGCTCCTCGGCGAGCGCGAGACGGTGGAGCTC
>JAHWYA010000033.1 GCA_020028115.1 Anaeromyxobacter sp. | reverse complement strand
CGCCGCCGCGTCGAGCTCCGACTGCAGCGCGGCGGGGACGGCGCCGCCGAGCGCCGGCGCGAGCGCGCGGAGCGCGGCGGACAGGCGCAGCGCTGCATCCGGCAGGAGCCGCGCGCCGTCGCGAACCTTCGGATCGGCGAACCGGAGGAGGGCCTCGTCCGCGTCGGCGAGGCGCGCGAGCGCGAGGATCCGCGCGCCCGGCTCCGGCGGTCCGTCGAGGGTCTCGGGATCGAGGCGCATCACGTCACCTCCGGTGAGCGACCCGGAGATGATCGACGATGCGGCCCGGCCGGGCAAATCCGCGCACGGAACGCTCGCTCCGGTGCAGCCGGATGAGGCTGCACCGGAGCGAGCGAGCGCCCCCCCGTCTAGATGCGGGCGGCGACGAACAGCGCGAGCACGCGCGTGTCGCGCGTGTCGTTCTTCCCGCCGAAGTCCGGGAACGTGAACGTCGCGCCGACGTCGAGGTACTTGAACGGCGTCACGACGAGCCCGGCCCCCGCGGGGATCCGGTAGAAGTCGGAGAACGAGCCGACCTCCGGGTTGAGCGGCCCCTCGAGGGACGCGCCCGCGACGACCGCGAGCGTCGGGCCGAGCTGGAGCTGCAGCGTCACCGGGACGGAGAGGTGCTCCTTGTTCCCGACGGTCCCCTCCGGCGTGATGACGTCGTAGGTCCCCATGTTCCAGCCGAAGGCGGTGGTGCGCGACGCGATCGTGTCGCGGTCCTTCAGGCCGAAGGAGACCATCGGCTCGGCGGTGAGCGCGAGGGCGCCGCCGCCCGCGCGGAGGAGGAGGCCGGCGTTCGCCGCGTAGTTCCTGGGCTCGCTCCACCGCGTCACGTCGACGCCCGCCTGGATCGCGACGTCGAGCCCGCCGCCGCGCATCACGGAGAAGCGGGTGAACGCGCCGGTGTCGTTGTAGACGTTGGTGCAGCCGTCGTCCGCGCCGCCAAAGCAGATGCCGACGAGGTGGCGGACGCCGATCATCCACTCGTCGGTGATCCCGAACGCGATGCTCGGGTTCGAGGTGACGGGCTTCCAGTCCGCGTCCTTCGACGCGTTGAGCTGCACCGGCGCCCAGATCTCGATCATCCCGGTGCCGAGCGTGAGCGGCCGCTTGGTCAGCTCCGTCGGCCAGCGGTCCCGCATGTCCCCGAGGCTCTCCGCGGCGTGCACCGGGGCGATGGTGTTGAAGAGCGCAGCAGCCGCTGCCGCGCACACGAGCATTTGACGCATGGTCCCCTCCCGGACTGCTGGTCGAAAGCAATGTGCGGCCACCCAGGGGCGCGCGCCACGGGCGGGCGCTCTCGCCCCGGCCCCTCGCCCGCCGGGCCTCCCCCCGTCGAGGAGGAGTGGACGGCGGGCGGAACGCGTGGTTCCGTCGGGCTCGATGCGCGCGTTCGTGACCGGCGCCGGCGGGTTCCTCGGCAGGGCACTCGTCCGCGCCCTGGTCGCGCGCGGCGACGCGGTCCGCGCGCTCGTGCGGCGTCTCCCGGACGAGGGAGAGCTTCCCGGCGCCGAGGTGCTCCTCGGCGACGCGACCGATCCCGCCGCGCTCCGCCGCGGTGTCCGCGGCGCCGACCTCGTGTTCCACCTCGCGGGCGTCCGTCGCGCGACCGACCCGCAGGAGTTCCTCGCGGTGAACGCGGGGTCGACCCGCTCCCTCCTCGAGGCCTGCGTCGCGGAGGCGCCCGGCCTCTCGCGCTTCGTCCTCGCCGGCTCGATGGCCGCGGCGGGCCCGTCGCGGACCCCGCGGCGCGAGGACGAGCCGTTCGCGCCGGTCGAGCCCTACGGCGCGTCGAAGGCGGAGGCGGAGCGGATCGCGCGCTCGTTCGCGGACCGGTTGCCGATCGCGGTCGCGCGGCCGCTGCGCATCATGGGCCCGGGCGACCGCGAGAACCTCCTGTTCTTCCGCATCGCGCGCGCCGGGCTCGCGCTCGACTTCGGCGACCGGCCCATCTCGTGGATCGACGTGGACGACTGCGCGCGCGGCTTCCTCCTGCTCGCCGACCGCAAGGAGGCGGTGGGCGGCGCCTTCTTCCTCGCCTCGCGCGAGACGACGAGCGCGGCCGGGATCATCCGCGAGGCGGCGCGGGCGCTCGGCGTCCACGCCCGGCGCGTGCCGGTGCCCGACGTGGCCCTCCGCGCCCTCGCGGCGGCGGCGGACCTCGTGACCCGCGCGACGGGCCGCCGGCTCCCGCTCAACCGGAAGCTCGCCGCCCAGCTGCTCGCGCCGGGGTGGGTCTGCGATCCGTCGCTCGCCCGCGAGCGGCTCGGGTTCGAGGCGCGCACGCCGCTCGCCGACTCCATCGGGCGCGCCGCGCGGTGGTACCTCGAGCGCGGGTGGATCCGGCGGGTGCGCTAGACCGTCCCGCCTCCCACGTCCCGCAGCTTTCGCACCGCGACCACCCCGTTCCGCTCGCCGCAGGCGGCGCAGACCTCGTACGTCATCTCCTTCACGGACAGGACGTCCGGGTGCCCCTCGGCGGGCGCGATCGCGGCGCGGCAGAGCGGGCACTCCAGCGCGGCGACCCGCTCGTTCCGCGCGAGGACGAGCGAGCGCCTCGCGCCGGGCGGGCAGCGGCTGCACTCCACTCCGTAGAGGTAGCCGACCTCCTGCCCGGGGGGCCTCTCCTCGAGGTCCACGCCGCAGTACTGGCAGATCGTGCTCGCCACGCCCCTCGCCTAACGGTCGGGCGCCGGCGGGACCACCGGATCCACGTTCTGGTCATGCCCGGAAGAGAGCGCGACCCGAACATCGGCCCAGAAGACACCCACCCCGGCGCCCCGCGCGAGGGACAGGAACGCGAGCAGCAGAAGCGGCGGATCGGCGAGGACCGGACGCCCGGCGAGCGGAAGCCGAAGAAGCCCGTCGGGAACAGCCAGCTCCCCGACGAGCCGGCGGTCTTCCCGCCGCACAACTGACGCACCGAGCGGATAGCCCGGTCGAGCGAACCCCACGCGGGCGCGGTCGGCGACCGCGACGCAGCGTATGTCCCTGTCGATGGATCGGGTCGGGATCGCCAGGAGCCTGTTCGCCTCGGGGTCGCGGACGTTCCCGGTACGGCTCTGGGACGGCACCCTGCTGCCGCCCGCGCGCGACGGGATCCGCGGCGGGACGGTGGTCCTCCGCGAGCCGCGAGCCCTCGACGCGTTCTTCCCGCCGGCGGTGGAGCGCGGGCTCGCGGAGGCGATCCTCGACGGGTCCCTCGAGCTCGAGGGGGACGCCATCGCGCTGATCGAGGCGGCGTCGCGCTGGACCGGCCCGCGTCCAGGCTGGTCGCTCGCGATCCCCGCCGCCACCGCCCTCGTGCGGCGGAGGCTGCACGCGCCGCCGGACCGGTCCCTCCTCGCGCGCGTGCGCGGGCGGGCGCACTCCGTCCGCCGCGATCGCGAGGCCGTCCGCCATCACTACGACGTCTCGGACGACTTCTACCGCCTGTTCCTCGACGACGCGATGGTCTACTCGTGCGGGTTCTTCGCGCGCGGCGGCGAGTCGATCGACGAGGCGCAGCGCGCGAAGCTCGACCTCGTGTGCCGCAAGCTCGCCGTCGCGCCCGGCGAGCGGTTCCTCGACGTCGGCTGCGGCTGGGGCGCGCTCGTCGAGCACGCCGCGCTCCGGTACGGCGCCCACGCGCTCGGGATCACGGTGAGCGCGAACCAGCTCGCGGCCACGCGCCGCCGCCTCGCGCGGCTCGGCGCCGGCGCCGACGTCCGGGACGCGGACTACCGGACGCTCCGCCCCGACGCGGTCTTCGACAAGGTCGCGAGCGTCGGGATGATGGAGCACGTCGGGCGCGGCCGGCTCGACGCGTACTTCGAGTCGATCCACCGGATCCTGCGCCCGGGCGGCCTGTTCCTCAACCACGCCATCGCGGACGCGAGCGGAGGGCGGCCGACGCTCCCGTGGGCGGCGCAGCGCGGCGGCGGGTTCATCTGGCGGTACGTGTTCCCGGACGGCGAGCTCCTGCCCATCTCGGAGGTCGTCGCGGCCGCCGAGCGGGCCGGGTTCGAGGTGCGCGACCTCGAGAGCCTGCGCGAGCACTATGCCGAGACGCTCGCGGCGTGGCTCGCCCGGCTCGAGGCGCGCTTCGACCGGGCGGTCGCCATCGCGGGCGAGCGGCGCGCGCGGCTCTACCGCCTCTACCTCGCGGCGTCCGCGGTCGGGTTCCGGATCGGGCGCACGAGCGTGTACCAGCTGCTCCTCGTGCGACGGGACGCGAGCGGCCGGGCCGACGGCATTCCGCGGTGCCGGGCGGACTGGTACGCGCCGCCCGCCGCGCGCGCGGCCGCCGAGCCGTCCGCGGGGAGGGACGGGGCCCTCGACCGGCAGGTGAGCGCCGCGACGGACCTCGACGGCGTACGGTGACCCAACGCAAAGGGCGGCCCGAGAGCCGCCCTTCCGGAACGTGGAGGATGTCTGGAGGCACCGCCCGGATTCGAACCGGGGAATAAAGGTTTTGCAGACCTTTGCCTTACCACTTGGCGACGGTGCCGTGCCGGGCCCGTTTCTACCGGAGCACCCCCCTCGCGTCAACGCGCGCGGCCGCCTCCGCCGCGCGGGCGGACGGCCGCGCTCGCGACCGCGACCCCGCGCAGCCGCAGCGCCTCGACGAGTCGCGGGAGCTCGGCCTCCGCGGCGCGCAGGAGCCGCGGCTCCGGCCTGAGCACCACCTCGACGCCCGCCACGCCGGGGCGGAGCTCGACGTCGAGCGAGCGGCCGAACGACAGGGCGAGGGGACCACCGCCCGCCGCGGTGGCGCAGGCGATGGCGAAAGGCAGCGTTCGGACGGCGGCGGCGAGCTCGGGGATCGCGGGCGCCTCGCACGCGAGCGCGCTCCGCTCGGCGTCCATGAGGCGGGCGTCACGCGACTCCTCGCGCGCGACGCTCGCCTCCCGCGAGGCGGGCCGGCGTGGCTCCGCGATGCGCGGCCGGGATCCCGCGCGGCCCGGGTCCGCGGCAGGCGCGTTCCGGCGACCGGCGCGAGCGAGCGCGTCCGAGAACCGCGACGCTGGGGACTCCCCCCCGCCCGCTCTCTCCGCGCCGCCCTCGACCCGCATCGTGACCTCCGTCACATCGGTTCATGCAACCCGTGGTTCGTCGTTCAATCCGCGGAAACACGGTCGTTTCCCGGCGCGCGGGTCCGCTCGCCGGACCCGGCGGACCGCGCCGCGACCCGTTGCGCAGCCGACAGATCGTTTCCCGCCCTGGCGCGTTTCCCCCGGACAGACCCGCTCCGGAGGAACCCGATGAACGCGCTCCCCGCCCTCGCCGCCCTCGCCCTCGCCGCCGCCCCCCAGCCTCCTTCCGGCCCCGTCGCGCCCGCGCCCGACGCCAACCACCGCCAGGTCGTCGACCGCGTCGCGGGGATGGTCTCCGACGGCGAGCTCCAGTCGCGCGCCGCGGCCCACGGCCTCTCGCTCGTGAACGTCCTCTGGGAGGACACCGGCCGGTGGCAGGGCTCGTCGGTCGGCCCGAACATCAGCGACGTGACGATCGAGGTCGTCTCCGAGGACCGCTTCGGGAAGAAGCTCGCGCTCATGCCGGTGCTGCGGCCGCCCAACTTTTCGGATCGGACCGCCGACGTCCGGCTGGACCGGATCTGGCTGCGGGTCGGGAACGAGCGGAAGAACGGGAAGGAGCGGGTCATCACGCTCCGCGAGTTCCTCGCCGACCCCGGCCGCTTCCTCTCCGCGCCCGACGGCGGCCGGATCCGGACGGGCTCGCTCCTCGCGCCGCGCGACACCCACGCCCTCGTCTCGGCCCAGGCCGCGTTCCTGCCGGTCCCCAAGACCGGCAAGGCGACCTTCCACCCCGTGATCTTCAACTACCAGTCCACCGCGTCGAACCCGGCGGTCCTCACCATCCTCGTGACGCGCCAGGGCGCCTCGCTCACCGTCGTCGACAACGCGCGCGACACCGTGAGCGGCGGCGCGAGCTGGGGCCAGCGGCTCTTCTTCAACGCCGGCGGCGAGCGCGCGCCGCTGACCGCGGAGCGGATCTCCGACGTGCTCGAGCGCGGCACCACCATGAACGGCGAGTCCGCGGCGAGCCTCGGCGACGACGCGAACCTCCTCATGCTCGTGCAGGTCCCGCTGCGTCACCGCGAGCCGCCGCGCCGCGCCCTCGCCGCTCCGTCCGCGCCGTCGGCGGCGCCCTCCATGGCGTTCGCGGCGCCCATGGAGAAGAAGGCGAAGAGCGACCTCGAGGTGGCGGTGCTCGGCCACGGCGAGCTCGACGGACCCTTCACCGAGCTGGCCGGCCTCGAGGTGGAGCGCGACCCGCGATTCCCGGTCCGCGTGACGGTCCAGTTCTACCAGGCGACCGCCACCGGCGAGATCGGCGACGCGGAGCTCGCGCACCTCGGCGCCCTCGTCTCCAAGGTGTACGAGAAGGGCGACTTCGTCGGCTCGCTCGTCGTCCCCGGACCGGGCGACCCGCGGCGCCCGACCGCGTGGGACGGCGCCTCGCCGCCTCCGGGCGAGGTCGCGTGGTGGGACTTCCCCGGCCTGATGGAGCGCTGGTGGAAGCACGGGCCGCGCCGCGACGGCGCCGGAATCCGCTGACGGACCTGGACCTGGACCTGGACCTGGACCTGGACCTGGACCTGGACCTGGACCTGGACCTGGACCTGGACCTGGACCTCGACCCCGACCGCGACCCCGACCCCGACCCCGACCCCGACCGCGACCCCGACCCCGACCCCGACCCCGACCCCGATCCCGATCCCGACCCCTCCTTACTCCCCCTCGCCCAGGATCCGGTACAGCGTCTTCCGGTCGATCCCGAGCACCTCCGCCGCCTTGGTCTTGTTGCCGGCGCACTCGGCGAGGACCAGGGCGGCGTACCGGCGGGAGAGATCGTCGAGGGTCGGACGGAAGCCGGCGGGCAGCACGAGGCCGCGGGCGGGCTCCGCGGCCGCCCCGCCGCGCACCCGCTCCGGGAGGTCGGCGGGGACGACGACCCCCGACGGGTTCAGCGCGAGCGCCCGGGCGATCACGTTCTCGAGCTCGCGGACGTTCCCCGGCCAGTCGTACGCGCCGAGGATCGCGCGGGCCTCGGCCGACACCGTCGCGCCCTCCCCGCGGCCGTGCTTCGCGGCGAAGTGCTCGGCGAGGAGCGTGACGTCCTCGAGCCGCTCGCGGAGCGGCGGGATCCGGATCGTCACGACGTTCAGCCGGTAGTAGAGGTCCTCGCGGAACCGGCCGGCCTTCACCTCCGCCTCGAGGTCCCGGTTCGTCGCGGCGACCACCCGCGCGTCCACCGGCACCGTCTCGTTCGTCCCGACGCGGCGGATCGTCCCCTCCTGAAGCGCGCGGAGGAGCCGCGCCTGGAGCCCGGGGCCGACGTCGCCGATCTCGTCGAGGAACAGGGTGCCGCCCACCGCCTCCTCGAACAGGCCGCGCCGCGCCGTCTGCGCGCCGGTGAAGGCGCCGCGGGCGTGGCCGAACAGCTCCGACTCGAGGACGCCCTCGGCGATGGCGCCGCAGTCCACCGGCACGAACGGCGCCGCCGCGCGCGGCGAGGACTGGTGGAGCGCGCGCGCCACGAGCTCCTTGCCCGTCCCGGACTCGCCGAGGATGAGGACGGTCGCGTCGCTCGCCGCGACGCGCGCCGCGGTCTTGAAGACCTGGAGCATCGCCTCGCTGCGGCCGACCGCGTTCTCGAGCCGGTACTTGTCCCGGAGCTGCCGGCGGAGCGCGCGGTTCTCGTCCGCGAGGCGGCGCTGCTCGAGCGCGCGCGCGGCGGTGAGCTGGACCGCGTCCACGTCGTACGGCTTCGAGACGTAGTCGAAGGCGCCGCGCCGGATCGCCTCGACGGCGCCGTCCACGTTCCCGAAGGCCGTGACGAGGATGACCGGCGTGTGCGGCGCGTCGCGCCGGAACGCCTCGGTGACCGCGAGCCCGTCCACCTCGGCCATGCGGATGTCCGAGACGACGAGGTCCGGCGCCTCGCCCTTCGCGAGCCGGTCGAGGGCCTCGCGGCCGTCGGCGAGCTCCTCGACCCGCCAGCCCCGCTGCCCGAGCACGCGCGCGAGGAGCTCGCGGCTCGAGGCGTCGTCGTCGATGACCCAGATCTGCGCTGCCATGGCCCGCCGAGCCTACCCCGTCGCGCGCCACGCCGGCGCGGGGACGAGGAACGTGAAGGTGGAGCCGCGCCCCGGCTCGCTCTCCACCTCGATCCGGCCCTTGAGCGCACCGGCGATCTCGCGGCAGATGGCGAGGCCGAGGCCGGTGCCGCGGCCCGGCGGCTTCGTCGAGTAGAACGGCTCGAAGATGTGGCGCCGCTCCTCGGGCGCGATCCCGACGCCGGTGTCCGCGACCGCGAGCGCGAGCTGGCCGCCGGTCCACCCGGCGCGCAGCGTGAGCGTCCCGCCGACCGCCATCGCGTCGACCGCGTTCGAGATGAGGTTCGTGAGGACGTGCCGCACCAGGCCGGGGTCGGTGACCACCTGGCCGAGCTCCCGCGGCACCTCGCGGACGACGGCGATCCGCTCGCGCGCCTCGGCCGAGAGCGACAGCGAGAGCGCCTCGTCGACGAGCGCCGCGACGTCGGTCGGCTCCGGCGCGGGGGTGAGCGCGCGCGCGGAGTCGAGGAACCGGCGGATGATCGCGGTCATCCGCTTCACCTCGCCGTCGAGCGCGCCCAGCTCGCGCCGGATCTCGTGCGGGCACGCGGGGTCGCGGGCGAGGAGCTGGACCCGGCCGCTCATCGCGTTGAGCGGGTTCCCGAGCTCGTGCGCGATCGTGCCGGAGAGCTGGCCGAGCGCGGCGAGCCGCTCCTTCGCGGTGAGGTCGCGCCGCGCGGCGACGAGGAGGTCGTTCAGCTCCGCGAGGGTGCGGTTCTTCCCGGCGAGGTCCGCGGTCGCCTCGTCGACGCGCGACTGGAGCTCGGCGTTGAAGTTCCGGATGCGCGCGAGCATCGCCTCCAGGCCGCGCGCCACGATCCCGATCTCGTCCACCCGGTTCGCGCCGGGGACCGCCGGGGCCGCTCCCGGCCCGGCCGACTCGACGCGCCCCATCACCTCGGCGAGCTGCGAGAGCGGCCGCGCGAGCATCGGGCCGAGGGCGAAGGCGAACAGGAGCGCGAGGGCGAGCGCGCTCGCCGCGGTGACCCACAGGAAGACGCTCCGCTCGCGCTCGGCGATCTCGGTCGCGTAGGAGACGTCCGCCTCGACGTGGAGGATCCCGATCGGCTTCTTCGCGAGGTCCCGGACCACCGCCTCCGCGGTGGCGACGCGCCCGTCCTCGTTCTCCTCGATCCGGACCTCCTGCTTCTCGGGGAGCGGGCCGGCGCGCGTGTCGATGGTGATCTGGAGCCCGCCGGCGCCGAACTCGATCCCGGAGACCTCGAGCTTGCCGTTCCGCAGGAGGACGAGCTCGGCGCTGCGCAGGCCGCGGTGGAGCGGCATCGCCTCGGCGAGCCGATCGGCGATCGCGTCGTGGTCGAGCGTGCGGTAGGCGCCGTGCGCGAGGTCGAGATCGGCGACGACCGAGCGCGCGACCTCGACCGTGCGCTCCTGGACGACCTGCTCGACCGCGCGCTGCGCGGTGGCGGCGCCGAGCGTCGCCGCGACGGTCATCGTCACGACGAGGATCGCCGCGAAGAGCAGGGTCAACTGGAGACGGAGCGACACGATCCCTCGAAATGAAGCGGGCCGGCTGCTCGCGCAACCGGCCCGACCATCGCAGGATTCCCGCGAAGGTGGTTACTTCTTCTCCTCGACCTTCTTCTCGGCCTTCTTCGCGGCCTTCTTCTTGCTCTCGACCTTCTTCTCGACCTTCTTCGGCTCGGCGGCGGCGGCCGGCGCGGCGGCGGGAGC
>JAHWYA010000376.1 GCA_020028115.1 Anaeromyxobacter sp. | reverse complement strand
GCTCTGCATGTCCTGCCACGACGACTGGGACGGCTTCCCGAACACGAAGGTCGGCGGCACCCAGGAGGGCCACCGCTCCCGGACGGCCGCGAGCACCTGCTCGGACTGCCACGACGGTGCGCCCGGCAACGCGCCGGCCACGGTCGCCGGGTTCCACAACGGCCTCAAGACCGAGCGCTCCGGCCTCATCTGGGATGGCGCCGATCAGTCGGTCGTCTGGGGCACGCGCGTCAAGATGGAGGTCCTCAGCGTCGGGTACGATCCGGGCGCCACGACGACGCTCGTCGTGACCTGGAAGGCGAGCTGGGACGCGGACGGCGACGGCACCTTCTTCGACGTCGATCCGTGCAACACGGTCTACGCGAACGGCCCGGTGTTCCACCGCGCGTCCTCGAGCGCCAAGACCGGCGCCGCCGCGAACAACCTCAGCCTCCTGCGCGCGTACGCCCAGGGTGACGACTGGGTCGCCAACCTCTCGACGACGGCACCCGGGCAGCCCTTCGCGACCGGCCACGCCACGCAGGCCCCGACCCTCGGCACGAGCAACACGACCTGCGCGGCGAACGTCGCGACGACGAAGGTGAAGGCGGACGTCTTCGGCCTCCTCCCGCTCGCCCCGGCGAGGGGGCAGGTGGCGATCCAGGGGAAGCCGCAGATCCGCTTCGACCCCGCCATCGGCACGAGCGTCGAGGTGATCCAGGTCCGCGCGCAGACGCCGGTTCGCGAGTTCGTGGTCGCGAGCGGCGCCCTGCCGAGCACGCAGCGCCGTCAGATCGTCTCGATCGACAAGTGCAACGCCTGCCACCTCGGCAGCATGTACCAGCACGGCGGCAACCGCGTCGACCGCGTCGAGCTGTGCATCATGTGCCACAACCCGGCGTCGAGCGAGCAGCAGAACCGGCTGGCGTACGGTGTCGACGTCACGGAGGCGTACGACGGGAAGGTCGGCCAGACCTACGACCTCCGCACGATGGTCCACGCGATCCACTCGGCGGGTGAGACCGACCGGCCGCTCGTCTACTACCGGAGCAACGGCGTCTACTTCTTCGGCTCGAAGGCGGCGCTCGCCAAGGTCGCGAACTGGCCGCCGGCGCTCGACGAGGCAGGTACGCTGCCCGCGGCGGACAAGGTCGTCTGCAGCAACGGCAGCGTCTTCTACAAGGTCGCCGGCGCCGGTAACAGCGGGACGAAGCCGCAGGCTCCGGCCGGCCCGGGCTGCGGCGGGTCGGGCACCGCCCCGAACAGCACGGACGGCACGTGGCGGACCCACAACTTCGTCGAGATCCACTACCCGCGGGCGCTGAACGACTGCGCGGCGTGCCACGTGAACGGCACGGAGGCGAAGCTGCCGGATCCGAAGAAGGCGGTCGCGGTGACGGACGGGGACGCCGGCTCGGCGACGGACATCACCAACGGCAGCTGGGTCAACCAGCTCGACGACGTCCTCACGGGCGCGTCGGCGCAGAGCTGCATGACCTGCCACCAGTCGGGCGATCCGGTGCGGCAGTACTACCTCCGGCAGCACGCGGCGGACCAGGGCTGGACGCCGGCCGCGTTCCCGAACGGCCGCCAGACGATCATCGACGCGGCCCCGTAGCGGGTAGCAGCTCGCTTCACGTGTAGCTCGGGGGAGGTGGCGGCTTCGCCACCTCCCCCGCTCTCTTTCGGCCGGAGCGGCGCCGCCGCCCGTTCGCTAAGATGCGCCCGTGAAGCTCCGCCGCGTCGTCCCGCTCTTCGTCACATTCGTCTTCGTCCCGGCGGGGCTCATGCTCGCGATCGGGATCCTGATCCTCGTGTACGGGTCGGTCGCGCGGGACTACGTCTTCGGCGGCCTCATCCTCGCCCTCGTCACGACCACCGTCGCCGGGACCGCCGTCGTCCTCTCGGTGCTCTACCGCGAGGCGGAGGTCGGGCGGCTCCAGACGGACTTCGTGAACAAGGTCTCCCACGACCTCCGCACCCCGCTCACCTCCATCCGGATGTTCGTCGAGACCCTCCAGCTCGGCCGGCTGCAGGACCCGGCGCGGCAGCAGGAGGCGCTCGAGATCATCGCCGACGAGACGGCGCGCCTGTCGGCGCTCATCAACCGCCTGCTCGACTGGGCGCGGATGGAGTCGGGCCGGCGCAGCTACCAGCTCAAGCGGCAGCGGCTCGAGCCGATCGTCGACACCGCGCTCCAGGCGTTCGAGCCGCAGCGCCTCGCCGGGAACGTGGAGCTGTCGCGCAGCGTGGAGACCGGGCTCCCGGAGGTCTACGCCGACGCCCAGGCGCTCGTGGAGGCGCTCCTCAACCTGCTCAACAACGCCTTCAAGTACACCGGACCCGAGAAGCGGATCGCGCTCGTCGCGAAGCGGGAGGGCGGGGCCGTCGTGCTGGCGGTGGCCGACAACGGCCCGGGCATCCCGCGCCGCGAGCAGAAGCGCATCTTCGAGAGGTTCTACCGGGCGAAGGACCCGCTCGCGCGGGAGATCGAGGGGACCGGCCTCGGCCTCGCCATGGTGAAGCACATCGCCCTCGCGCACGGCGGGCGGGTCGGCGTCGAGAGCGAGCTCGGGAAGGGGGCGACCTTCACGCTCGCCCTCCCCATCCTGGAGAAGCACTGATGGGCGAGAAGATCCTGGTCATCGAGGACGACCCGTCGATCCTCCGCGGGCTCCAGCTCAACCTCGGGATGGAGGGCTACCTCGTCCGCTCGGCGAGCGACGGCGAGACCGGGCTCGCCCTCGCGCGGACGGAGCACCCGGACCTCGTGGTCGTCGACGTGATGCTGCCGCGGCTCGGGGGCCTCGAGGTCGTCCGGGAGATCCGCGCGGCCGACCCCGAGCTGCCGGTCCTCATCCTGTCCGCCAAGGGGCACGAGTCCGACAAGGTCGCGGGGCTCCAGCTCGGCGCGGACGACTACCTCGTGAAGCCGTTCGGCCTGAAGGAGCTGCTCGCCCGGATCGACGCGCTGCTGCGGCGCCGGCGCGCGCGCGGCGAGACCGGACCGAACCGCCAGGTGCGGAAGGCGGGGGACGTCGAGGTGGACCTCGACTCCCGCAAGGCCCGCGCGCAGGGGAGGGAGCTCGAGCTCACGAGCCGCGAGTTCGATCTCCTCGCCTTCTTCGTCACCCACCCCAACCGCGTGCACTCCCGCGAGCAGCTCATGGAGGCGGTCTGGGGGTCGCGCTACTTCGGGACCGCGCGGACGGTGGACAACTTCGTCGCGCGGCTGCGGGCGCACATCGGCGACGACGCCGAGCACCCGAGCCACCTCGAGACGGTCCGCGGGATCGGGTACCGGTTCAATCCGTAGGGAGCACGGCGCGCACCGCGCGCACGACCGCGTCGTCCTCGCCGGGCATGACGGTCCTCGGGTCGAGCACGACGCGCCCGTCCTCGATGCGCGCGACGACCGGGGGATCGGCGCGGCGGAGGCGCGCCGCGACGCCGTCGGCGTCCGCCGCGGGGAGGGCGAGCACGAAGGTGGGGAGCGTCACGTCCGGCAGCGAGCCGCCGCCGACC
>JAHWYA010000375.1 GCA_020028115.1 Anaeromyxobacter sp. | reverse complement strand
GGCGGCGGAGCCGGTGCGGCGGCGGGCGCCGGTGGCGCCGCGGCGTCCGCCTCGAGCCGCTGGAGCTCGGTCTCGATCGAGCGGCTGTCCCGGACGAACCCGCCGGACTCGCCCGAGAGCTTCTCGTCCATGCCGCGCAGCGCCGCGTCGACCTTGGCCTTCTCGGCCAGGGCGCCCCGCGCCTCCGGCGAGGCCTCCCAGTCGGCGAGCCGCCGCCGCCACTCCGCGACGACGGCGTCCGCGTCCGCCGCGCGGCCGAGCGCCTCTCGCAGGTCGGCGGGCTTCGACACCCCGAGCGCCTTGACGGCCTCGAGGACGTCCGCGGAGTCCTTCGCGTACTGCCCCTCGACCTTCTTCTCCCACTCGTCGACCACGCGGCGGCGGCGCGCGAGCCGCTCCCACTCCTCCAGCGCCCCGACCCAGCGGAGCGCGAGCCAGGCGGACCAGCCGAGCGCGGGGACGTCGAGGAGCGCCAGGTACCGCAGGTCGCCGTGGGCCGCCGCGCCGGCGAGGCCCGCGATCGCGAGGACGAGCCCGCCGCCCACCCCGGCCCAGAAGAGCGGGTCCTTCCAGAACGGCCGCGGCGCCCCGGCCGCCTCCGCCGCGTCGATGCCCTCGCGCTCCGCGGCGACCTTCGCGGCCGCCTCCTCGCGCTTCGCGGTCGCCTTCTCGTAGGCGGCGACGCGGGCCTCGGGATCCCCGAGCCTCGCGGCGAGCTCCGCGGCGGTCTCCAGCTCGGCGCGCGCCGCCTCCGCCTTCGCGAGCTCGTCCTTGAGCTTCGCGCCGGCCCGGAGGGCCTCCTCGAGCTTGAAGGCGCGCGTCTGCAGCCCGTCCTGCTCGTACTGGAGCTTCTCCGCGACCTTCGCCCGCTCGAGCTCGCCGCGGAGCGCGGCGATCCGCTTGCGAGCCTGCTCGGGAGAGAGCTGCGCCCGCTGCGGCGCCGCCTGCGGGAGCGCGCCCGTCCCGCCCTGCTTCGAGGGGAGGTCCGCGGCGGAGAGCGCGAGGAGCGCGCCGAGGCGCGCCGGGGGCGGCACGCCGATGGTCTTCTGCATGAGCCCCGCGATCTCCGCGAGGTCCTGCGACACGAGCGCGAAGGAGCGCTTCTCGGCGTCGAAGCGGTGGAGCTGGGCGCCCGAGGTGAAGTCGCGGACGAGCCGGTACGTGACGCGATCGTTCCCGACCACGGTCAGGCCCGCGCGGACCGGGGCGTTCGCCGGGCCGCCGGAGGCGCGCGGCAGCGCGTCGGCGTCCCTCGGGTCCGGGTAGAAGAGCGCCTCGAGGAGGCGGCGCAGCGTCGCCCCGTCGGCGGCGACGACGTTGTAGCCGGGGCGGAGCGTGGCGCGGCCGCCGGCCGGCGCCACGCCACGGATGCCCTGCGCTGCGAACTCGAGGAGGATCACGGCTGGGGGATGTTACCGCGACTCCCCGCCACGTTCGACGGGAGATGTACGTCGACGTGGTCGTCGTCGTGATCGTGATCGTGGTCGTGGACGTGGTCGGGAGCTCGGAAACGAGCTCTCGTCCACGTCCACGTCCACGACCACGTCCACCTCCACGTCCACGACGTGGCTGGACGCGGGGCGCTACTGCGCCGGCGCGGCCGGGGGGGCCGCAGGAGCGGCCTGGGCGGCCTCGCCGACCGGCCCTTCCTCCTGGTGGAGGCGCGCGGCCTTCCCCTGCAGGTTGCGCAGGTAGAAGAGCCGGGACCGGCGGACCTCGCCGTGGCCCATGATCTCGATCTTGTCGATGCGGGGGCTGTGGAGCGGGAACATGCGCTCCACGCCCACGCCGTAGCTCATCTTCCGCACGGTGAACATGGAGCTACCCGGGGTGCCCCTGCGGTAGGCGATGACCGTGCCCTCGTAGACCTGGATGCGCTCCTTGTCGCCTTCCTTGATCTTCGTGTGGACGCGGACCGTGTCGCCCGAACGCATCTCGGGGATGTCCTTGCGGACGTACTTGGCCTGGATGTCGGCAATCGCCTTGCGCAGCATGTTGGCTTCTCCTTACAGCTCGTCGTCTCCGGCGTCGATCAGCCGGAGATCTTCCTCGGAGAGCGCGATCCTCGCGTAGAGGTCGGGTCTCCGCTCGCGGGTGGCGCGCAGCGACTCGCGGCGCCGCCACCGCTCGATCCGCCGGTGGTCCCCGGACAGCAGGACCTCCGGAACCTTCCTGCCCCTCCACTCCGGGGGGCGCGTGTAGTGCGGGTGCTCGAGGAGCCCGTCCCCGCCCGCGAAGCTCTCGGCGCCGGCGGAGGCGTCGTTGCCGAGGACGCCCGGCACGAGGCGCGCCGCCGCATCCGCGACGCAGAGCGCCGCGAGCTCGCCGCCCGTCAGGACGAAGTCCCCGATCGAGACCTCCATGTCCACCGCCGTCATCACCCGCTCGTCCACTCCTTCGTACCGGCCGCACACCAGGATCAGCCTGCCTTGCTCGGCGAACCGGCGCGCCAGCGCCTGGTCGAACCGCACGCCGCGCGGGCTCGTCAGCACCACCGCCGCCCCGGGGAGCCGCGCCCGCGCCGCCTCGACGGCGTCCACGAGCGGCTCGGGCTTCATCACCATCCCGGCGCCGCCGCCGTAGGGGGCGTCGTCGGTCACGCGGTGCTTGCCCGGAGCGAAGTCGCGCACGTCGGTCACCCGCGCCGCGACGAGGCCGCTCGCCTGGGCCTTCCCGAGGATCGACTCCGCGAGGTAGCCCTCGCACATCCGCGGGAACAGCGTCAGGATCTCGACCTCCAGCTTCGCCACTGCTGCCTCCTTCGCGGCCTCCTTCCTCTATCCGTTCGCACTGCCCCTTCGACAAGCTCAGGGCGAAGGGTCAGTCCAAGAGCCCTTCGGGCGGGTCCACCACGATCCGGCGCGCCTCGCGATCCACCGTTACGTACGGCGCGAGCGGCACCAGCCGCTCGCCCTTGCTCCCCGTCACGACCAGCACGTCCACCGCGCCCGTCTCGTACAGCCCCGTCACCCGCCCCACCGCCTCGCCCGCCACCGTCACCACCTCGAGTCCCTCGAGGTCGCCCCACAGGTACCGGCCCTCGCCGGCCTCCGGGAGCGCGTCGCGCGCGGCCAGCACCTCCGCGCCGACGAGCCGCTCCGCCGCCGTGCGGTCGGAGACGCCCTCCACCTTCACCGCCCAGACGCGCCCCTGCGGCCGCGCCTCCTCGATCCTTCTCTCCTCCGGCTCCGCGTCGCCGAGCCGGAGCGTCACCGACTCGAGCTCGCCGAGCGCTCCGTCGGAGCCCCCGACGCCGAGCCAGCCCTTCAGTCCGACCGCGCGGACGACCTTCCCGATCCGGACGAGGGCCACGTGGCGCCCCGTCAGTCGAGGATGTCGAGCACGGCCCGCTTGCCCTCGCGCCGCGCCGCGGCGTCGAGGACCGCGCGGAACGCCTTCGCCGTCCGGCCGCCGCGCCCGATGACGCGGCCGAGGTCGTCGGGACCGACCGTCAGCTCGAACACGGTCGAGCGGTCGCGCTCGATGGTGTCGACCTGGACGGCGTCCTTCC
>JAHWYA010000374.1 GCA_020028115.1 Anaeromyxobacter sp. | reverse complement strand
ACCGCGAGCGCTCCCCCCCCGGCCGCGAGCGTCGTCGCGACCGCCGCGGCGGGCGCCTCGCCGGAGTCCGTCGCGCCGAGGACGAGGAGGAGCCCTGCCGCGAGCCCGTTGTTCGCCGCGTGCGCCGCGACCGCGGGCCAGATCGACCCGGCGCGCCAGGTGAGCCACCCGAAGACGGCGCCCAGGACGACCAGCGCGGGGAACCGCACGGGATCGAGGTGCAGCGCGGCGAACAGCACCGCGGCGGTCGCGATCGCCCCCGCGGGCCGGCGCCGGAGCGAGAGCGTCGTCTGGAGGTAGCCGCGGAACGTCAGCTCCTCGCACACGGGCGCGAGGAGCGCGGCGATCGCCGCGAGGGAGAGGCGCTCCCAGGCCGGTCCCTCGAACAGCCGCGTGAGGTCATACGCCTGGACCCAGGGGCGCGGCAGGAGGCGCTGGGTGAACGTCATGATCGCGCCGGCGAGCAGGTAGGCGGCGGTGCCGGCGAGCGCCCCGAGCGCGACGAGCGCGGGGCGGACGCGGCCGAGGCGCAGGTACGGGACCAGCCTCAGGTTGGAGCCCGCCGTCGCGACCAGGGCGGGCAGGAGGAAGGCGAAGAGCTGGGTCGCCGCGAGCCCGAGGACCGGGCTCGCCCACTGCGCGAGGAGGGCCAGGGGAAAGAGCCCGAGGAGGACCGCGAAGAAGGCGAGCGCGCTCTTCGTGCCGGCGGGCGGCGCCCCCGGCGGCTTCTCCTCGGAGACGGGCTCCACCGGACGGCAGCATGCACCGGACTCGGTGCGCCGGGAAGCCGGTTTGCCGGGGTAATATCCGGCTCCATGAACTTCCAGAACCGGACCGTGGTCCTCGGCGTCGGCGGGGGCATCGCCGCTTACAAGGCGTGCGAGCTCGCGCGCCTGGTGGTGAAGGGGCGAGGCACCATCCGGGTCGCGATGACGCGCGCCGCGACGCGCTTCGTCCAGCCGCTCACCTTCCAGGCGATCTCCGGCGGCCTGGTGCTCGTCGACCTGTTCGACCCGGCCTCGGAGGCCACCTACGGGCACCTCTCCCTCGCCCGGAGCGCGGACCTCCTCGTCGTCGCCCCGGCGACCGCCGACCTCGTCGCGCGGCTGCGCGCCGGGATGGCGGACGACGCGGTGACGACGACCGCGCTCGCCGTGACCTGCCCGGTCCTCCTCGCGCCGGCGATGAACACCCGGATGTGGCGGAACCCGGTGGTGCAGGAGAACCTCGCGGCGCTCCGCGCGCGCGGCTTCCACGTCGTCGGCCCGGGCGCGGGCGAGCTCGCCGACGGCGACGTCGGGGAGGGGCGGCTCGCCGAGCCGGAGGAGATCGCGGTCGCGGCCTCGCGCCTGCTCGGGAACCTCGACCTCGCCGGCCGCCGCGTCCTCGTCACCGCCGGCCCGACGCGCGAGCCCATCGACCCCGTCCGGTTCATCTCGAACCCGTCGTCCGGGAAGATGGGCTACGCGGTCGCCGCGGTCGCGGCGCGGCGCGGCGCGGAGGTGACGCTCGTCTCCGGCCCGACCGTGCTGCCCGATCCCGCCGGGGTGAAGGTCGTGCGCGTCGAGACCGCCGAGCAGATGGCGAAGGCGGTCGAGGCCGAGTCGGCGGCGATGGACCTGTTCGTCGGCGCGGCGGCGGTGTCCGACTACCGCCCGCAGCGCGCCTCGGCGTCGAAGATCAAGAAGGGCACCGGGGAGGAGACCCTCGTCCTCTCCCGCACGCCGGACATCCTCGCCGGCCTCGGCGCCCGCTGGGCCGGGGCGAAGGACGGCCCGGTCCTCGTGGGCTTCGCGGCCGAGACCGAGGAGGTCATCGCCCGCGCCCGCGAGAAGCTCAAGGCGAAGCGGTGCGACCTCGTCGTCGCGAACAAGGTGGGCGGGCCGGGCGCCGGCTTCGGCGGCGACACGAACCGGGTCGCGCTCGTGTCCACGACCGAGCTCGCCGAGATCGAGGGGCCCAAGGAGAAGGTCGCCGAGGCGATCCTCGACTGGATCCTCCCGGTGCTCGAGGGGCGCAGGCCGAAGCAGGGCTGATGGGGCTCGGGCTCGCGCTCACCGCCGCCTTCCCGCAGGGACCGCCCGACGATCCGCTCGGCGTGGTCGAGGCCGCGGTGCGCGCGCGGCTCGCCGGGACGAGGCCGGTCCTCCGCACGGACGGCGAGGGCCGCCCGGTGCTCGCGATCCCGCTCCACCCCGCGGCGGAGGACCTCGAGATCGCGCTCTCCGAGGCGGGCGTGCTCGCCGCCTCGGCGAACACCTCGACCGCGGGCCCCGGCTACCACGTCCGCGTCGTGGAGGTGCTCGACGCGGTCGCGGAGACCCTCGGCGTCCGCTGGGAGTCGGGGGAGGACGGCGGCGACGACACCGGGTACTTCGAGGAGCGCGACGTCGCCGGGCTGCAGCGCCAGATGCTCGGCTGGCTCCAGGCGCTCGCGGAGACGCTCGGGGCGCACGAGGGCCGGGGCCTCGACGTGTGCCTCCCGGCCGGGTGCGGCTTCCTCCTCGACGCGGACACGCGTACGCCGCTCGGACCGCGGCGCAGGGCGTGGTGGCGCGCCGTCGCGGAGCAGCCGGAGCGCGGCGTCCCGTTCTTCGCGTGGTGGGAGCCGGGCGAGGGCGCGGCGTACTGGGACGGGCTCGCCCGCGCGCTCATGTGGTCGGAGGTCCGCTGGGCGGCGCCCGAGGACGACGCGGAGCGGGAGACGCACCGGCGCGTGCTCCACGCCCTCGCGCGGGCCTACCGGCTCGACCCCGCGCGCCCGCTCCCGTGGCGCGAGTGGGCGGAGCTCCTCGGGTACTCCGGCGTGGACGCGCCCGGCGTGGCCGAGGTCCGGCGGCGCGCCGAGGGCGAGCGGGACGCCCCGGCCATCGGGTACCGCCGCCACGCGGTGCGCGTGCCGCTCACCGGCGGCTGGTCCATGGCGCTGCCCGGCGACCTGCACCGCTCCTTCGACGACGAGGGGACGTTCTGCGCCCACGCCGGCGGGCGGACCGTCTGGTTCTCCTCCCTGCGCCACCGCGGCGGCCGGGCGACGTCGCTCGACGACCTCCGGGCGAGGCGCCGCGACGGCGCGGTCGAGCTCCACGAGCGCGACGAGGAGGGGCTCGTGGGCGTCGCGTCGCTCGGCCGCCACGACGAGGACGGCCGCGAGGGGTGGATGCTCGCGACCGAGACGGCCTCGCCCGGCCGGGTCGGCATCCTCACGATCTGCTTCGACCTCGAGGAGGACCGCGCCTGGGCGCTCGAGGCGTGGCGGTCGCTCGCCCACGCCGGCGGCGGCGACGACGAAGGTTGACGGGCCAGGTGGTCTCGGCCTCAGGCCGCGAGCCGCGCGAGCGACGGCGGCAGGACGAGCTTCCCCAGGATCGCGTCCCGGAAGCACTCGCGCAGCTCGCCCGCGATCTCGTGGGCGTCGCGCGGGTGGATCCGGCGCTGCGCCGTCTGGAGGCGGAGCGACCGGCGGAGGTCCTGCGCGACGCGGATGTTCCGCGCGCCGGTGGCGTCGGCCCGCGCCGCCTCCGACCGGTCC
>JAHWYA010000373.1 GCA_020028115.1 Anaeromyxobacter sp. | reverse complement strand
GGTCTGCGGCGGCGGCGAGCGCGGCGAGGTAGCCCGGCTCCGACGCGGGCGGCAGCGCGACCCGCTCCGCACCGGGCGCGACCACCGCGCGCGCGACGTCGACGTTCCCCACCGCGACGCGGTAGCGGCGCCGGCCGCACCGCAGCGCCTTCACGACCTGCTCGCCCGTGGAGCCGGGCCCCACCCCGGTCACGAGGATGCCGATCTCATCCATGTGGACTCCCCCCCTCGTCCGTGAACTCCCCCGCCGCCTCACGTCCCCGTGCCGGTCGCGCGTTCCCTCCCGAGGAGCGCGATCGCGCGCGGGTCCACCCCGAGCGTCTCCAGCCTCCGTTGATAGGTCCGGTGGTCGTACGCCACCCGCCGCTGCTCCCAGCGTCCCGCCGCCGTGTCGAGGACCGCGTAGGCGGCCCTCGGATCGCGATCTCGGGGCTGGCCCACCGAGCCCGGGTTCGCGACGACGCCCCCGCCCGCGGGCCGGCGCATCGGATAGTGCGTGTGCCCGAGGAGGAGCCAGGTCCCCTCGCGGAGCCCCACGCGGCCGAGGTCCGAGTCGGGGTAGAGGTACGTCTCCTCGTCCCATGGGCTCGCGTGCCGGACCTCGACGGCGAGCCCGTCCCGCTCGAGCGCGAGCGACGGCGGCAGCGCCGCGAGCCAGGCGAGCTGGTCCGCGGAGAGGGCGCGCCGCGCGTCGGCGATCGCGTAGTAGCGCGCCCGCTCGGGCGGGACCTCGCGGGCGCCGGTCACCATGAGCTCGTGGTTCCCGCGCACCGCGCGGGCGCCGAGCCCCCGGACCCGCTCCACGACCTCGGGCGCGTCCGGGTAGTACCCGACGAGATCGCCGCAGCAGAGGACGCCGTCGACCGTCCCGAGGTCGGCGAGCACCGCCTCGAGGGCGGGGAGGTTCCCGTGCAGGTCGGAGATGATCGCGAGGACCACGCGTGAAAGCTCGGTCCCGGATCCGGGCGCCGCATCCCACCTACGAGACGCACCGCGGGGGGAGGCGCCCCTCCGCGTGCCGGGCGGCGCCCGGGAACGATCCCTAACCTCGGGGCGGCGGGCGCGGGTTCGCTCGCCGGGTGGAGGACGGGGATGAGCGGTGGGGTCGCGCTCGGCGCGAAGCGCGCGATGGACGTGGTCGGAGCGGCGGTCGGTCTCGCGGTGCTCTCGCCGGTGCTCGCCGCGGTCGCCATCGCGGTCCGGGTGAGCCTCGGGCGTCCGGTGCTCTTCCGGCAGGTCCGGCCGGGACTGCGCGGGCGTCCCTTCACGATCCTCAAGTTCCGGACCATGCGGGAGCCGCGGCCCGGCGAGGTCTGGTACCTCACGAACGAGCAGCGGCTCGGGAGGCTCGGCCGCTTCCTGCGCCAGTCGAGCCTCGACGAGCTGCCCGAGCTCTGGAACGTGCTCCGCGGCGAGATGAGCCTCGTCGGTCCGCGCCCGCTGCTCGTGCACTACCTCGAGACCTACACGCCCGAGGAGGCACGCCGGCACGACGTCCCCCCGGGCATCACGGGGTGGGCCGCGGTGAACGGCCGGCACGCGCTCCGCTTCAAGGAGCGGCTCGCGCTCGACGTCTGGTACGTCGATCACTGGTCGCTCGGCCTCGACCTCCGGATCCTGGCGCGGACCGTCGCGCAGGTCGTGTTCCGCAAGGACGTGACGCCCACCGAGGACCTCTCCCTCGGGTTCCCGCTGCCGCCCGGCGACCCCGCACCCGCCTCCGCCGCGAACGCGGCGGCCCCCGCGCGCCGCGCGGCGGAGGAGTGATCGATGCGCCACCGCCTCCTCGACGCCGCCGTCCCCTCCGACCTCACCGACTGGCTCGCGCTCTGGGAGCGCTGGCCCTCGCGCGAGGTCTTCGCCCACCCCGAGTACGTCCGGCTGTTCGCGCGCCCGTGCGACCGCGCCGTCTGCGCGGTCGGCGAGGACGAGGGGGGCGCGATCCTGTTCCCGCTCGTGCTGCGCCCGCTCTCGGCCGAGCCCTGGGCGGCGCCGGGCGAGACGCGCGTCGACGCGGTGTCGCCTTACGGCTACGGCGGCCCGTTCGCGTTCGGCGACGGGCCGCGCGACGACGAGGCCTTCTGGAGCGCGCACGAGGCGTGGTGCCGCGCCGCCGGCGTCGTGTCGACCTTCGCGCGGCTCCCGCTCTTCGACGCCCAGCTGCCGCGCCTGCCGTCCCGGCCCGAGCCGCGCGGCCCGAACGTCGTGCGCGCGCTCGGCCCGGACCTCTCGGCGATCTGGATGGAGTACGACCGCTCGGTCCGCGCGAACGTGAGGGCGGCGGAGCGGAACGGCGTGACCATCGAGGTCGACCGGACCGGCGCGCGCCTCGACGCGTTCGTCGAGGTGTACGAGCACACCATGAAGCGGCGCGGCGCGACCGGCTGGTACTTCTTCCCGCGCTCCTTCTTCGAGGCGCTGGTGGCGCGGCTCGCGGGCCAGTACGTCTTCTTCCACGCGCTGCACGGCGGCCGCGTCGTCTCGACCGAGCTCATCCTCGTCTCGCGCGAGCACGCGTACATGCTCCTCTCCGGCACGCTCGCGGACGCCTACCCGCTCCGCCCGAACGACCTCTTGCGGCACAGCACGGTCGCGTGGGCCGCCGGGCAGGGGCTCCGGGCGTACGTCCTCGGCGGCGGGTACGAGCCCGGCGACGATCGGGCACGAGCCACACGAGCGCGACCGCCACGAAGAGCGCGTCCGAGAGCCACTGGTTCACGAACGCGAGCGGGATCGCGAGCGCGTACAGCGCCGGCGAGATCTTCCCCTTCACGTCGTTCCCCACGGCGGCCGCGAGCCGCGACGCGGGGCCCTCGCCGGCGATGATCGCGGACTGGAGCACGTAGTAGGCGAGCGCCGCGGCGAGCATCACGACGCCGTACACCGCGGTCGGCACCGGCGCGAAGTGGTTCTCGCCCATCCATCCGGTGACGAACGGGAACAGGGAGAGCCAGAACAGGAGGTGCAGGTTCGCCCAGAGGATCCGGCCGTTGATGCGCGTCGCCGCGTGCAGCATGTGGTGGTGGTTGTTCCAGTAGATGCCGAGGTTCACGAAGCTCAGCACGTAGGTGAGGAACACCGGGACGAGCGGCGAGAGCGCGCCGAGGTCCGCGGCGTGCGGGACCTTCAGCTCGAGCACGAGGATCGTGATCAGGATCGCGAAGACGCCGTCGCTGAACGCCTCGAGCCGGCCCTTGCCCATGCGCGCTCCGGGACCGCCCCCACCGTACGTCGTCTCCTCGGCCATCCCGTCCTCCGGAGCTGAGGCCGGAATTCTACGCGGCGCCCCGCGTAGATGCCGCGCGTCAGTAGGCGGGCTCGATCAGGGCGGTGAGGTCGTACTGCGAGCCGCACGAGCTCGCGGCCGCCCCGGGTCCCACCTTGAGGAGGTAGGAGGCGCCCTCGACGAGCGTCGCGTCGACCGCACCGGTCCCCGACGCGACGACGCTGATCCCGTCCGGCATCACGATCTCGAGCGGGAGGACGTCGTTCGTGGAGGCGACGAACGCGACATGCCCCCAGCCGGGCTGGACGGTGAACCTGTACCAGTCCTCGGTGTTCGCCCAGAGGCCTTTCCACTCGCGGACGGGCAGCGGGACGATCTGCACCACGGGCTGCTGCGGGTCCAGCCGGATCGAGATCGGAGTCGCGGTCGCCGCGCTGTCGTTCCCGTGGAACCGGTCGTCGGCGCAGCCGTCGAGGAGGGCGGCGACGGTGAGCTGGTCGCGGAGCCCGCGGTAGTCGACGGTGACCGTGATGAAGCAGAGCCCGGCCCCCGGCGGCGCCCGCCAAGTCCAGGACGCGCCGTTGCCGTTGATGAACTGGTACCAGCCGCCGTCGCTGCCGAGGAAGTAGGTCGGCGCCGCCGTGCCGCCGCAGTCGTCGGTCATCCCGACGAACAGCTCGGGATCGTCGTCCGGGTACGGAGGGAGGTTCCGGAACGTGACGCCGAAGTACTCCTCCTGCCCGGGGTAGTAGACCGCGGGGATCGAGGCGTCCGGCGTGAAGAACTCGAACCGGGTCGGCTCGAGCGTGCGGCTGATCACGTACGGCGGGTACTGCGGGTACGGCGGCGGCGGCTCGAGCGAGTTCACCTCGAAGGTCTCGACGTAGGGCTGCGGCACGAACCGCGCCTGCACGGCGACCGGCCCGGAGGCCGCGCCGAGGACGGCGAAGGTGATCGTTCCGCTGCGGCTCAGGGCTCCCGACGTCACGGTGACCCTGACCGTGCAGACGACCTCCTCGAAGCTCCACCACTCCGTCGCCGACGTCGTCGGCGACGAGAACGTGCCCTGCGTGCACGCCTGGCTCCACTGGTACGTGAGCGGATCGTCGTCGGGGTCGACCGCGTCCACGGCCAGGACCGCGGGCTCTCCCGGTGTGAGCTCGGTCTGGGTCGCCGTGAGGGCGCGGATGATCGGACCGTGGTCCGCCGCGGGAGGCGGACCGGTCACGTCGAGCACCCAGACGACCGCGGTCGCCGTCCCGCCGGACGAGACCTCGACGTCGGCGCTGCCCTCGCCGACGAGCGCGCCGGCGATGTACGCGCGGACGATCACCTGCTGCATCCCGGGCGGCGCGACGACCGTCCCGATCCACGCGCCGGCCAGGTCCGGGACGAGCTCGCTCGTCTGACCGGTGGCGGGGACCTCGACCGTCATGCGGTCGATCGGGATCGATGTTCCGGGGTCGGAGACCACGGCCCGCAGCGAGATGCTCCCCTTCGGCTGCTCGGCCGAGCTCGAGCAGGCGAGCTGCAGTGCGGCGAGCGCCGCGAGCGCGATCGTTCTCTTCACGTGGGTCCCCTCCGATGGCTTCACGCCCCAGGAGAGGCCACGATAGATCGCTGCGAGGCGACTCGGACTGTCCGGCAACGGCGGCAACTTGCCGCAGTCGGGTCACCGCGCGTCGCGCGGGCGAGACGCGACGTCCGACCGGCACGCGTCGCGCGCCGACTTCACCGCGTCGAAGAACTCCGCGGGCACGACCTCGCCGCGGATGACCGCCCAGCTGCGCTCGAGCGCGGGGTGCCACTCGTCCGGCGAGACCGACAGGACCTCGAGCCCCTGCTTCTTCATCGCGTCGACCGCCTCTCGCTCGAGGCGGCGCGCCTCCGCGTCGATCCGCGCCCCGACCTCGCGCGCGATCGCGAGGAGCCGCTCCTGCACGTCGCCCGGGACGCGTTCCCAGACGTCCTTTCGCACCACCGTCGCGCCGAGGAGGAAGCCGAGCGGGAGATCGACCTGGTACCGCGCGCGCTCGAACGCGCGGGTCGTCAGCATGTAGAGCGGCACGTTGCTCGCGCAGTCGATCATCCCCGTCGAGAGCGCGGGGAGGAGGTCGGTCGTGGACAGCACCACCGGCTGGAAGCCGGCGGTGCGCCACGCCTTCACCGTCGCGGGGTCGCCCTCCCACGCGAACACCTTCGCCTTCGCCATCTCGGCGGGCGTGCGGTACGGCGCCCGGCAGAAGAACGTCGCCGTCCCCACGCGGCTCCACTGGAGCGCCACGAGCCCGCGCTGCCGGAGCACGGCCTCGACCCGGTCCTTCACGCGGTCGAACGCGCACTGCATGTCCGCCTCGTCGCGGAACAGGAGCGGCGCCGAGAACGCCTGCGCCTCGGGGACGACGTCGTGGAGCCCCACGTTCGAGATGGCGGCGCCCTGGAGCTGGCCGATCCCGACCTTGCGGAGCATGTCGCCCTCGTCCCCCTGGGCGCCGCCCGCGTAGACCCGCAGCTTCACCTGGCCTGCCGACGCCTCCTCCCACCGCTGCGCCATCTCCTTCAGCGCCTCGTGCCACGCGGACCCCACCGGCGCGAGGGTGCCGAGCTTGATCGCGACCTCGGCGCGGGCCTGCGCGGCGGCGAGGAGAGCGGCGACGACGAGGAGCTTTTGCACGGTTCCTCCGGAGGAGCGGGGGCGAGACCGACGCGGGTTACTCCCGCGAGTGACCCTTCCGAGGACGATCGGCACGCGGGTGCGCCCCGGCACGCGGCACGGTCGCCTGGCTGGAGACCGAGGGCCCGTCTGGGTTACCCTGCGCCTTTCGTCCGCGGCGTCTCGCCGCAGGTCGCGCTCCACGGGGTCTCCGCGTGTCCTCGATCGTCGTCCCGGTCCTCGCGCTGCTGCTCGCCGCTCCCGCCGCCACCGCTCCGCGAAACGTCCCGCTGCCCCCGCCGCCGGCCGCCGCCGCG
>JAHWYA010000032.1 GCA_020028115.1 Anaeromyxobacter sp. | reverse complement strand
GCTGCGAGGGGTCATTGGGCGGCGGGACCGGCTCACCGCCCGGCTGTCCGGACTGCGCGGCGGCCGCGCCGCGCTGGGCGCGGCTCGGACCGCGGAACGGCCGTGGCGGGCGCGGCGGCTCGCCCTCCTCGGACGGCGGCGTCTGCGCGAGCGCGAGCGAAGGGACGAGGACGAGCGTGGCGAGCAGCATGCGCATTCAGGCGTACCTTCGGTCCGTGTTCACGGAATGTTGTACTCTTTCTGGATCACCTGCCCACCGCGCTTGAGCTGGATGGTGACGTGCCCCGACTCCTTGAGCTTCTGGTACAGCTCGAGGGCCTTCTCGGGGGAGTTGAGCTCGTACCCGTTCACGCGCTGGACGACGTCGCCGTTCTCGATCCCGATGGACGCGTACAGCGAGCCCGGCTGGATCGAGAAGAGCTTGAACCCGTTCGCCGCGCCGTTCTCGAACGACGGGACGATCCGCGCCTGGGTGGCGACCTTGTTGAGGTCGCCGAGCGTCGAGTCGAGGACGCTCCGATCGATCTCGTAGCGGTTGTCCGCGAGCTGCCGGACGCCCTCCATCCGGCCGCCGGCGGCGGCGGGCGCGGGGGCGCGCGGCGGCATGGGCGCGACGCCGAGGCTCGCGGTGGGGGCCTCCGGCGCCCCGGTGCCGGGCTCGAAGTCGAGGTACTCCTTCGTCCCGCCGTTGCAGATGATGGCGACGACGCGGAACCCGTTGCCGGTCGCGTCGTGGTCGTCGCGCACCCGCTCGACGCCGAGGAGGCGGACGTTCCCGAGCTCGTCGCCCACGCCGAGGACGTGGGTCTCGCGCGTCGAGACGTCGGTGATCGTCGCGAGGGAGTGGCGGGGGCGATCCGCGATGACCCCCGCGACGAGCTGCATCCGCAGGCCGCTCTTCATCGGCGACGCGCGGCCGTCGTCGCAGTTCCGCGGCGAGGGCGGCGCGAGCGGGCCGGTGGGCTCCTCGACCGCGCGCGGCGGCTGCTGGCCGATGAGCCGGTAGAGCCCGTCGACGTCGAGCGTCACGGGCAGCGTCGCGCGGGGCGGTGGCGGCGCCGTCGCGGCGAGGTCCACCTCCGGCCGCGGGCGGATGAGCGCGCCGACGAGCGTGTTCACCGTCTTCGCGGACAGCCAGGCGGCCGCGAAGAGCAGGATGAGGTTCGCCGTCCAGGCGTACTTGCGAAAGAAGAGGTCGAGCATGGATCAGCCCGCGGGGTATCGAGCAACCGACGTGCCACCGGCGCGCCCGCGGGAGCCTCGTCAACGTACCGCGATCAGGGATGAATCCCGCGTCCCGTCCGGGCCCCGCGCCCGGGAAGCGGCCCGTCCTGACATAATGGCAAACGCCGCCGCGCAGCGGGCGCCCGGGTGCCAGATTGGCAGCCCGCGGCGGCCGTCCGCGGATCACTCCTCGCGGTCACCGCCGGGGAGCAGGCGTCCATCCTCGTCGCGGTCGAGCTTGCGGTAGATCGTCCGCGCCGCGATGCCGAGGATCTGCGCGGCGAGGTTCTTGTCGCCCCGCGTCTGCTCCAGCGTGCGGCGGATGACGATGCGCTCGACCTCCTCCATCGGCGTCCCGAGCGGGATGGCGATCGACCCGGCGGGCGGCTGGGCGCCGGGCGCGTCGGGCCCCTCGGCGGCGGCGCGGACGGCGTCCGGCAGGTCGCCCACGTCGACCACCTCGACGCGCGTGAGGATGACCGCCCGCTCGACGGCGTGCTGCAGCTCGCGGACGTTGCCTGGCCACGCGTACCGCTCGAGCGCCGCGGCGGCGGCGGGCGTGAACCCGGTGACCCGCTTCGGCAGCCCGTCCGCGACGCGCTTCAGGAACAGGCTCGCGAGGGCGAGCACGTCGTCGGGGCGATCGCGGAGCGGCGGCAGCCGCACGGAGACGACGTCGAGCCGGTAGAAGAGATCCTCGCGGAACCGCCCCGCCTTCACCTCCGACGCGAGGTCCTTGTTCGTCGCCGCGACGACGCGCACGTCGAGCTGGACGGGCTCGGTCCCGCCGACGCGCTCGAGGACGCCGTCCTGCAGGAAGCGCAGGAGCTTCACCTGCACCGACGGTGACATCTCCCCGACCTCGTCGAGGAAGAGCGTCCCGCCCTGGGCACGCTCGAAGCGGCCCTCCTTGCGCGCCGAGGCGCCGGTGAACGCGCCCTTCTCGTGGCCGAAGAGCTCCGACTCGAGGAGCGACTCCGGGATCGCGGCGCAGTGGATCGGGACGAACGGGGCCGCGGCCCGCGCGGAGAGGTCGTGGACGAGCCGCGCGGCGAGCTCCTTGCCGGTCCCGCTCTCGCCGGTGAGGAGGACCGTCGCGGAGGTCGGGGCCGCCTGGCGCAGCGTCTCGAGCACCGCGCGGAACGCCGGCGCGTCGCCGACGAGGCCGCCCACGCCGGGCGCGAGCACCGCGAGGCGCGCCTTGAGGGCGCGGTTCTCGGCGACGAGCGACGCCTTCTCGAGCGCCTGCCGCACCGACTTCACGATGGCGTGGCGCTTCACCGGCTTCGTGATGAAGTCGTACGCCCCCTCCTTCATCGCGGCGACGGCGGTCTCGACGGTCCCGTAGGCCGTCATGAGGACGACCTCGGTCTCCGGGGCGAGCGTCTTCACCGCGCGGAGGAGCTCCTCCCCGCTCATCCCGGGCATCATCACGTCCGTCACCACCACGGACGCGCGCTCGCGGCGGAGCGCGTCGAGCGCGGCGGCGCCGCTCCGCGCGAGGGCGACGCGCCACCCCTCGCGCTCGAAGATCTTTCCGAGCGACTCGAGGTTCGACGTCTCGTCGTCGACGATGAGCACGAGGGGGCGCACGGGCACCGGAAGGATACGACGCGGCGCGGCGGCTGGGCTACGGCGAGCGGTCGGAAGGGGCGAGCGCAGGCGCAGCCGGCGCCCCCACCCCGAACGCGGCGCGGATCTCGCCGCGCCACACGGCCGAGACCCCGGCCGCGGCGAGGACCAGGAACGCCGTCACGACCGCCCACTCGACGAGCCCCTGCCGCATCGCGCCACTCTCGCGGAGGAGGGTGCGCCGCGCAACTTCACGGACGCTTGCCAGCCCGCCCTCGGGGGTGCCTATCATCCGACATGCGGGCCTTTCTCCTGTGCGCCGCCCTCGCCGCGGCGCTTCCCGTCTCCGCGTCCGCCGCGGAGGCGAGGCCCAAGCTGGCCATCCTCGACTTCGCCGCGAACGGGGCGTCGAAGGAGCTGGCGAGCGCGGCCGGAGGCCTCGCCGCGAACGAGCTCGACCGCATGGCGGTCTTCCAGGTCGTCACCGCGGACGCGATCCGGACCATGCTCGCCTTCGAGAAGCAGCGGCAGATGCTCGGCTGCGCCGAGGCGGGGTGCATGGCCGAGATCGGCGGCGCGCTCGGCGTCGACTGGCTCGTCTCCGGGAAGGTGACGAAGCTCGGCGCGTCGGCCGGCATGCCGGAGACCTTCTCCCTCGACCTCACGCTGACGAACGTGCGCAAGGCGCAGCGCGAGGGCTCGGTCATCGAGACGGCGCGGACCGAGGCCGAGCTCGTGCAGCGCGCCGGCAAGGCGGCCCAGAAGCTCGTCGCGAAGATCCTCGCCGGCCGGAGCGGGAAGCTCGTCGTCTCCGCGGGGGAGGCGGGCGCGGTCGTGAAGGTGGACGACCAGGTGAAGGGGACGACGCCGCTCCGCGGGCCCGTCGCGCTCCCGGCCGGCCCCCACACCCTCACCGTCGAGAAGAAGGGGTTCGTCGCCTACCAGAAGGACGTGCAGGTCGATCCCGGCAAGCTCGTCGAGGAGCGCGTGACGCTCGTCCCGAGCCCGGACTTCGTGAGGGAATACGAGTCGCGCCAGAAGAAGCTCCGGCTCGGCGCGTGGATCTCGACCGGCGTCGCGGCGATCGGGATCGCCTCCGCGGTCGCCCTCCAGGTGAGCGCGAGCTCGCTCTACGGCAACGAGACCACGCCCGGCACCTTCCTCTACGCGCGCGCGAAGCTCCAGAGCGGGGTCGAGCAGGACGCCGGCGGCACGAACTTCCGCGAGCAGGCGAGCAAGCTGAAGTCGGACATCGAGGGGCGCCAGACGCTGTCGTACGTCGCGGGCGGGCTCGGCGGGATCGCCGCGATCGCCGCGACGTACTTCTGGATCGCCGGAGAGGATCCGAACCGCTACTCCGGGTTCGCCGAGCCGTCGGCGCGCCTCGACGTCGCGCCCGTGCCGGGCGGCGCCGTCGCGGCCGCGACCATCAAGTTCTGAGTTCTGAGGGGGTGCGACTGCCGGGCTGACGGCCGCGGCGCTCCCATCCCGAAAACGACGAACGGGGCACGCGGCCCCGTTCGTCGTTCGTCACCGAGCTGGAGAGGGGCAGCCGCTCGGGCTCGCGCCCGAAGGCGCGAGCCCTCGGTGCTAAGCCTTCGGCTCGGCGTCGGCCGGGGCCGACGCCGTCGCCTCGGTCTTCGGCTTCGACTTGCCGGCCTTCGCGCGCTTCGCGGCCCGGTTCTCCTTGGGCGCCTCGGCCTTCTTCGGCGCGGCGGCGGCGGCGGCGGGGGCGGGCTTCGCCTCGGCCTTGCCCGCGGCAGGCGTCGTGGTCGCGTAGCGGGTCTTGAACTTCTCGATGCGGCCCGCGGTGTCCATCAGCTTCTGCTTGCCCGTGTAGAACGGGTGGCAGTTCGAGCAGATCTCGACGTGGAAGTCGCCGCGCGTCGAGCGCGTCTCGATGGCGGCGCCGCAGTTGCAGAGGATCTTCGTCGCCTTGTAGTCGGGGTGGATCGCTTCCTTCATGACGTCCTCTCGGCCGCTTGCACGGGCGCCGGCTGGCGCCTGCGTGGTCCGGGCCGCTCGATGTGAACCGCGGGATCTAGTCGGATCGGGGGCTTGGGTCAAGCGCGGGGAGCGGCGGGGGCCCGCCGCGCCCGCTACTTGCCCCCGCCGACCATCATCTTGAAGAACTCGTCGTGGTTCTTCACCTGCCGGAACTTGTCGAGGATGAACTTCATCGCCTCGACGTTGTCGAGCCCGTTCAGGATGGTCTGCCGCAGGATGTAGATCTTCGAGAGCCAGTCGGCGGCGAGGAGCAGCTCCTCCTTGCGCGTGCCGGACTTGCCGATGTCCATGCACGGGAAGATCCGCTTCTCCATGAGCTTGCGGTCGAGGACGATCTCGGAGTTCCCGGTGCCCTTGAACTCCTCGAAGATGACCTCGTCCATGCGCGACCCGGTGTCGACGAGCGCGGTGCCGATGATCGTGAGCGAGCCGCCCTCCTCGACGTTGCGCGCCGCGCCGAAGAACCGCTTCGGCTTGTGGAGCGCGTTCGCGTCGACGCCGCCGGAGAGGATCTTCCCGGAGGGCGGGACCGTCGAGTTGTAGGCCCGGGCGAGGCGGGTGATCGAGTCGAGGAGGATGACGACGTCCTTCTTGTGCTCGACGAGCCGCCGCGCCTTCTCGATCACCATCTCCGCGACCTGCACGTGGCGCGTCGCCGGCTCGTCGAAGGTCGAGGCGACGACCTCGCCCTTCACCGTGCGCTCCATGTCCGTCACCTCCTCGGGCCGCTCGTCGATGAGCAGCACGATGAGGGTGATCTCCGGGTGGTTCGTCGTGACGGCGTGCGCGATGTTCTGGAGGAGGACCGTCTTGCCCGCGCGGGGAGGGGAGACGATGAGGCAGCGCTGCCCCTTCCCGATCGGCGAGAAGAGGTCGACGACGCGCGTCGTCATCTCGTTCGGGTCGTGCTCGAGGGTGAGCCGCTTCGTCGGGTACAGCGGCGTCAGGTTGTCGAACAGCACCTTCGCCTCGTTCTCCTCCGGCTGCTCGCCGTTGATCGAGTCCACCTTGAGGAGCGCGAAGTACCGCTCGCCTTCCTTCGGCTGGCGCACCGTCCCGCGGACGGTGTCGCCGGTCCGGAGGTTGAACCGCCGGATCTGCGAGGGCGACACGTAGATGTCGTCCGGGCCCGGCAGGTAGCTGAAGTCCGGGCTACGCAGGAACCCGAAGCCGTCCGGGAGCACCTCGAGCGTGCCCTCGCCGGCGACCTCCATCTCCTCGCGCTTCTCCTCCGCCGCCTTCGACTGCGCCTGGAGGATCGCGAAGATGAGGTCCTGCTTCTTCATCGCGCCGGCGGCCTCGATGTCGAGGGAGCGGGCGAGCCTCGCGAGCTCCGCGACCTTCATGGACTTGAGGTCGGCGAGGTTCGACGGGGCGGACGCGGGAGCGGCGGCGGGCATGGGGGGTCTCGGCGGCAGGGGACCGCGGGGAACGGTCCACGGATCTGCGGAGCAGCGGCTGCGGCGGTCTGCTTGAGAGGACCGGGAGGGGAGGCTGAGGAAGCTATGCGGTCGAATCCCGAGTGTCAACGGAGCGGGGCGGGCGCGCACGCCCGAGGCGGGGCGCGCCCCGCGGGGCGCGGAAGTCGTTGAAACCCGGGGCGACCGGCGGCATCGTTGCGCGCATGGCGGAGGAGGAGAGCGCGGACCCGGCGGCGCGGGTCGCCGAGCTGCGCGCGAGGATCCGGGAGGCGGACCACGCCTACTACGTCCTCGACCAGCCGATCCACTCGGATGCCGAATACGACCGGCTCATGCGCGAGCTCGCCGCGCTCGAGGCCGCGCACCCGGAGCTCGCCACGGAGGACTCCCCGACGCGGCGCGTGTCCGGCGCCCCGTCGGAGCGGTTCCTCCGGGTCGTCCACCGCGAGCCGATGCTCTCCCTCGGCAACGTCCAGACCGACGCCGAGCTCGACGAGTTCGACGCCCGCGTGCGCCGGCTCCTCGGCCTGCCGGGGGACGCGCGGCCCGCCTACGTCGCGGAGCCCAAGCTCGACGGGCTGGCGGTCGAGCTCGTGTACGAGGAGGGGGTCTTCGTCCGCGGCTCCACCCGCGGCGACGGCGTGAACGGCGAGGACGTCACGGCGAACCTCCGCACGGTCGGCGGCATCGGCGCGAACCGCGGCGTGCCGGCGCGCCTCGCGGGCGACCCGCCCCCGCGGCTCGAGGTGCGGGGTGAGGTCCTGCTCCAGAAGAAGCACTTCGAGGCGATGAACCAGCAGATCCTCCGGCAGGGCGGCGAGCCCTTCGCGAACCCGCGGAACGCCGCCGCGGGCTCGCTCCGGCAGCTCGACTGGCGCGTGACCGCGACGCGTCCGCTCTCCTTCATCGCCTACGAGGCGCTCGTGCCCGGCGCCGAGCTGGCCTGGCGGACGCACTGGGAGAAGCTCGACCACCTCACGCGCCTCGGGTTCGACACGAACCCGGTGAACCGCCGCCTCGAGGGGATCGCCGCGGTGAAGGCCTTCCGCGACGAGATGGCGGACGCCCGGTTCCAGCTCCCCTACGACACCGACGGCGTCGTCGTGAAGGTGGACGATCTCGACTGGCGGCGACGGCTCGGGGCCGCCTCGAAGTTCCCCCGCTGGGCGGTCGCCTTCAAGTACCCGCCGCAGGAGGAGGAGACGCTGGTCCGGGAGATCTGGGCGTCGGTGGGGCGCACCGGGGTCCTCACGCCGGTGGTCGAGGTGAACCCGGTGCGGATCTCCGGCGCGGTCGTCTCGCGCGCGACGCTCCACAACGAGGACGAGATGCGCCGCAAGGACATCCTCGTCGGCGACTGGGTCCTCATCCGGCGCGCGGGCGAGGTGATCCCGGAGGTCGTGAAGCCGCTCAAGGAGCGGCGCACCGGCGCGGAGCGCCCCTTCACCTTCCCGGCCACGTGCCCCGTGTGCGGCGCGAAGGTCGTCCGCGAGGAGGGCGAGAAGGTGTGGCGCTGCACCGGCGCCGCCTGCCCCGCGCAGCTCGTCGGGCGGCTCCGCCAGTTCGCCTCGCGGCGCGCGATGGACGTCGACGGGCTGGGGGAGAAGCTCTGCCAGTACCTCGTCGACCGCGGGCTGGTGAAGGACTTCGCCGAGCTGTACGGCGTGCCGTTCGAGGAGTGGCAGCGCGCGTTCAGCCGGCCGCGCAAGAAGGAGGAGGCGGGGGAGGAGCCGGAGCTGCCGGAGAAGGCGGCGACGAACCTCGTCGCCGCGCTCGAGCGCTCCAAGGCGACGACGCTCCGGCGCTTCGTCTTCGCGCTCGGCGTCCCGCAGGTCGGCGAGGCGACCGCGGCCACGCTCGCGCGCCACTTCGGCGACGTCGGGCGGCTCCTCGACGCGAGCGAGGACGCCCTCCTCGCGGTGCGCGACATCGGCCCGGAGACCGCCCGCGAGATCCGCGCCTGGACGCAGGAGCCCCAGAACCGGCGCGTCGTCGAGCGGCTCCTCGCGGCCGGCGTCCGCCCCGACCCCGAGCAGCTCGACGCGCGGGGCCCGTTCGCCGGGAAGACGGTCGTCCTCACCGGCGGCCTCGCCGGGCTCTCGCGCGACGACGCGAAGGCGGAGATCGAGCGGCGCGGCGGGAAGGTGTCGGGGAGCGTCTCGCGCAAGACCGACCTCGTCGTCGCCGGCGAGGACGCGGGGTCGAAGCTCGCGAAGGCGCGCGAGCTCGGCGTCCGCGTGGTGGACGAGACGCAGTTCCTCGCGATGCTCCGGGAGTGAGCCATGGCCGAGCGCGCGCGCGTCCACCTCCTCGTCCGCGGGAGGGTCCAGGGGGTCTCGTTCCGCTGGTACACGGCGGAGGAGGCGCGACGCCTCGGGGTCGCCGGCTGGGTGAGGAACCTCGCCGACGGGCGGGTCGAGGCCGAGGCGGAGGGCGAGCGGCCGGCCGTCGAGGCGCTCGTCGCCTTCTGCCGCCGCGGCCCGCCCGCCGCCCACGTCGAGGGCGTCGAGGTGACGTGGGGGGCGTTCCGGGGGGATTTGGGCCCGTTCCAAACGAGAAGCTGATCGCGTGGACGTGGACTTGGACGTCGACGTGGACGTGGACGTGGACGAGAGCTCGATCGGAGCACGTCGCGCTGGCGACCACGACCACGACCACCTCCACGACCACGTAGCCACGCGCCCCGGGGGGGCTTCTGGTTGCCCCGGCTCTCGCGGGCGTGCTACACGCGCGGGGCCTGTGGCAGCACCCGGCGGGCGACACGCGGCTCGAACCCGCGGCCCGGCGACAGATGACGAGCCCCGACGCCCTCTCCCGCGCCCTCGACGCGCTCGTGCTCCGCGCGCAGAAGCCCTCCCGCTACGTCGGCGGCGAGCTCGGCAGCGTGCGCAAGGACCTCGCCTCCGCCGGTCTCCGCTTCGCCCTCGCGTTTCCGGACACCTACGAGGTGGGGATGTCGAACCTCGGGTTCCGGCTCCTCTACCACCTCCTGAACGACCGGCCGGAGATCGCCTGCGAGCGCGTCTTCCTCCCGTGGCCCGATCTCGACGCGATGCTCCGGGAGGAGCGGCTCCCGCTCTTCACGCTCGAGTCGCGCGCGCCGGTCGCGTCGTTCGACGTCCTCGGCGTCACCCTCCAGTTCGAGCTCGCCTACACGAGCGTGCTCGCGCTGCTCGACGTCGCCGGGATCCCGCTCCTCGCGAGGGACCGCGGTGACGACCACCCGCTCGTCCTCGGCGGCGGCCCCTGCGCGTACAACCCCGAGCCGATCGCCGACTTCTTCGACGCGTTCGCCGTCGGCGACGGCGAGGAGGTGGCGCTCGAGATCGCCGAAGCCGTGCGCGCGAGCGGCTTCCGCCGCGGCGGCGCGGGACGCGCGGAGGTCCTGCGGCGCCTCGCCCGCATCCCGGGCGTCTACGTCCCCTCCCTCTTCGCGCCGCGGTACGACCCCGCGACGCGAGCGCTCGTCGCGATCGAGCCGCTCCTCCCCGGCTACGAGCGGGTCGAGCGGCGCGTCGTGCCGGACCTCGACGCGCTCCCGACGAGCGCCTACGAGCGGCCGCTCGTGCCGTTCATGCAGACGATCCACGACCGGCTGCCGGTCGAGATCCAGCGGGGCTGCACCCGCGGGTGCCGCTTCTGCCAGGTCGGGATGGTCACGCGG
>JAHWYA010000031.1 GCA_020028115.1 Anaeromyxobacter sp. | reverse complement strand
GGCCGTCGCGCCGGGCTATGTCACCGGCACGCTCACGGGCATCGTCGTGACGCTCGACGACGGGGGGCACGCGCTGGCGGTCCCGGCGATGACCCTCGCGCTCGCCCGCGGCGCGGTCACCGGCAGCGTCTCAGCCCAGGCGCTCGCGGGCGTCGACGGCGGCGCCGCCCCGCTCGCCGGCGCCGCGGTGAGCCTCGGCGGGCTCCCCGGCGCCGTCGCCACCGACTCCTCCGGAGGCTTCCTCCTCTCCGGCGTGCCCACCGGGACCTGGACCTTGAACGTCCGCAAGCTCGGCTTCGCGGACGCCACCGTCGGCGCCGTGACCGTCGCCCCGAGCGGCGTCGCGGAGGTCGGACCCGTGACCATGACCTGGGACCCGGGCGGCGTGAGCGGCGCGGTGCTCGTCCAGGGCGGCACCGACTCCGGCGGCGTCACCGTCCGCATCAAGGGGCTGACCCTCGTCGGCACGAGCTTCCAGGCGACGACCACGAGCGCGCCCGACGGCAGCTACGGGCTCGAGGGGCTGGTGCCCGCCGGCGACTACAACGTCACGTTCGAGCTCACCGACCACGCCGTCGTCGGCACCTCCGTCTCCGTCGCGCCCCACACCACGACGGCGCTACCCGCCGTCACCCTCGTGCGCCACACCGGGATCCTGACGGGGGTCTTCACGCTCCAGGGCGCGGCCTCGAGCGCGGGCGTCGTCGTCACGGCGAGCGGCCCCGCCTCCGCGAGCACCGTCACCGACGTCGGCGGCGCCTTCACCCTGGCCGGTCTCCCCGTCGGCACCTACGCCGTCACCGCGCGGCACGACCCCGACTTCGGCGCCGTCACCGTCACGGGCGTCGTCGTCTCGTCCGGCGCGAGCACGACGGTGCCCGGCTCGCCTCGCACGCTCCCCCTCGCCACCTCCGGCTCCGTCTCCGGCGGCGTCGCCGTCGAGCGCGGCACCCCCGGCAGCGTCACGGTCTCCCTCTCCGGCGCGGACCGGAACGGCGCCACGGTCACCCGAACGTCCGGCACGGACGGCGCCGGCGCGTACGCGATCTCCGGCCTGCCGAACGGCACCTACCGCCTGTCGTTCTCGAAGAGCGGCTACGACGTGGCGGAGCTCGCCGGCATCCCCGTGACCGGCGGGACGGCGACGGCTCCTCCGGTCCTGCTGCGCGTGGCGCAGGGCGCGATCACGGGTACCGCCACCCTCACCGCCGGCGCGGTGGCCGGGTTCCCGATCGGCGCCGACCACTCCGGCATCGTGGTGACCCTCGCCGGCGCCGACGTCCCTGTCCCCGCCGCCGTCACCGATGCGGCCGGCACCTACCGCTTCGAGGGCGTCCCGGTCAGCCTCACCGGGAGCGCCTACACGCTCACCGCCACGAAGCCCTGGTTCACGCCGCAGGGGACGACCGTCGTCGCCGTCGGCGGCGGGAACGCGACGGCGGCTGCGCTCGGCCTGCCGATCGCGGCGGGTGCGCTCTCCGGCACGGCCCGCGCGACCAACCTGCTCGGGGGAGGTGATGCGCTCCCGAGCGGCGCCATCTCCGTCGGCCTCACCGGGACGGCGTTCGACGGGACCGCCTGGTCGGCGGGGGCCGTGACCGATTTCGCGGGGACCTGGACGTCCCCGGCGCTGCCGCCGGGCACGTACCAGGTGGTCGCGACCGCCACCGGCCGGAACTGCGAGTCTTACGCGGACGTCGCGGTGGGGAGCGGCCCCGCTCAGCCCGCAGGCGAGGTGCTCTGCCTCGACGCGCTCGCGCCGACGGCCCTGGCGCTCGGCGCGCCCGTCGTCCCGGCCGGCGCCCAGCCCGGCTTCACCAGCTCGGACAGCGTCGCCGTCCCGATCGCGACCCCGGCCGGCGACGGGACCGCGCCCTCGAACCTGAGCGGCTACGAGCTCGCGATCGGCGTCACGCCGGCGTGGGGGTCCTCCCCGGTCGCGCCCGCGTCGAGCACCACGCTCTCCTTCGCGGGCCTCGCCCCGAACGCGGTGCAGACGCTGTGGGCGCGCGCGGTGGACGGGGCCGGCAACGCGGGCCCGGCGACCGCCGTCCAGATCACCACGGACACGCTGGCGCCGGCGACGCCCACGGTCGTCACCCCGCGTGAATGGGTGGACGCGACCACCGCGTCGGCGACCATCCAGGGCAGCGAGGCCGATCGGAACTTCGCCGGGTACGAGACGTGCCTCGGCGTGCAGGCCGCCGGCGTCCCGTGCGCCGCGACGCCGCCCGTGGGGGCGTGCGCCGGCTGGAGCACGAGCGGGAGCGCGGTCGTGATCTCGCTCGTCGCGAACCAGCGCACCTGCGTCTGGGCCCGGGCGTTCGATCGCGCGGGCAACCGGAGCGGCGTCGCGTCCGCGGGTGCGGCCGGGGTGACGAGCGACCTGCTCGCCCCGACGCCGCCGGCGCTCTCGCCGGTCTTCGACCCCACCCTCGTCACCGTCCGCGCGCCGTGGGTGGACTTCTTCGTCTCCGGCGCGGCGACGGACGCGCCCGGGGCGGGCGGGCCGTGGGAGGGCGTGTCCCACCTCGAGGTGGACACCGGGAGCGGCTTCTCCGCGCTCTGCCGTTCGGAGGAGTGCCGGCCGGGCGGCACCTGGTCGCCGTGTGGCTGTGGCTGCGACGACGACCGCCTGCTCTGCGACGGCGCGCGCTTCGTGGGGATCCGCGTGAAGCTGCAGCAGGGCACCCGGAACTCGGTGGCGGTGCGGGCCGTGGACCTGGCCGGGAACGTGGGCGCGGGCGTGGGCCAGCAGGTGGAGGTGGACGCGATCGGCGACGTCCTCGCGGGCACCGCGGCGAGCGAGTACCGGCCGTCCGTCCGGGGGCGCCTCGTCACCTGGCCCGACACCCCCCCGGGCGGCTCGAACCGGGCGTGGATCCTGGACCTCGGCCCCGAGCGCCGGTTCGACGCCCTCGACGCCCGCTGCCTCGTCCCGGGCGGCGACTACGCGGCGGCCGTCCACCCCGCGAGCGACACCCTCGTGCTCTCGGCCCACAGCTGGAGCGGCGCTCGGCTCACCCGGGCCGGCGTGGACGGCCGCTTCTGCACGGGCGACGAGACGACCGCGATGTTCTACACCCCGCCGTTCGGCTGGGCCGTGAACGCCGTGTCCGGCTTCGCCGAGCGGGCTGCCTGGACGTCCCGGGACGTCTACGCCGGCTCCGTCGCGACCCTCTACATCGCCGAGCCCGGGGGGAACGGCCTGCTGGGCGACGGGGACGACGTCACGACCGCCTTCAATCACAACTACCTCGCCGACGTCGTGATGGGCGATCGCGCCGTCCTATACAAGTTCGCGGGCTGCGGCGCGTCCTGCTACACCTGGGTCTGGCGGCTCCGGCAGCCTTCGAGCGCTGGCTCCTGGGCGGCCGGGACGCACTTCGACCTTCCCTCCGCCACGCTCACCGCAGGCCTCTCCGTGGATGGGCGGCGCGTCGCCTGGCTCGAGAATGACGGGAGCCTGCACCTTCGCGACGCCGGCCGGGACGGCATCTTCGGCGGTGCGGACGACGTGGCCGCGGCCATCACGCCGCCCGGCGGCGTGAGCTTCCAGGAAGTCGCCGTGGACGGCGGCCACGTCGCGGTGGTCGCGCAGTCGTCCGGGCTGTACTGGGTGTTCGACTGGTCGTCCGGGCCCGACGACGTCTTCGGCAACGCCGACGATCTCACGGCGCTGCGACTCCCGACGAGCGGGCTCCGCTTCTACCCGAGCCTCTCCGACGGGTACTTCGTGAGCTCGGACCAGGGCGACATCGTGGGCTTCGATCTCTCGGTCCTGCGCTGGGAGACCGGGACGTCCGCAACCGAGCTCCGGGCGGATGGGCGGGGCCACCTGCTCCTCCAGCGCGGGACGCTCGACAGCCGCGCACCGACCGGCGCCGAGCACACCGGACCCTCGTGCTCGCGGTTCTCCGTGAGCGGGACCGACCTCGTGGCGCTCGAGTCCGGTGGCGCCCTCCGGTACCGCCGGCCGGCCCCCGACGGCACCTGGTTCGGGACGGGTGCGGGCGCGCCCGTCGACCTCTACCAGGCTCCCGCCGACGCATGGGGCTACGCGCAGGTGAGCGCGCTCGCGGTGGGCGGTGGGAAGGTCGCGCTGCACGAGTACGAGTACGACACCGGGGCGGCCGCCTGGGTCGGGCACGTCCGCGTGCTCGAGCCGAACGGCGGCACGCTCGCGACCTTCCCCAGCACCGGCAGCACGGTCGACCTGCTCCCCGCGGGGTTGTATCCCGCGGGAGAGGTCGCCGTCTCGGCGCGTCAGGTGCTCTTCGCCTGCAACACCACCGGCGTGCTGACGTTCCCGGTGTGCGTCCACGACGCCGGGCCGGACGGCCGGTTCGGCACGGGCGACGACCCGGTGCCGGCCAGCTTCGCCGCCGCGCCGAAGCTCCGGCACCCGGCCGGCTCCCCGCGCGCCGGGGAGGTGGTCTACGACCCGCGCGTGCTCGAGATCTCCGGGAACCGCCTGCTCGTCGCCGAGTTCGGCACCGGCACCTTCCTCTTCGACGCCGGCGCGGACGGCCTCTTCAACACGCCCGACGACACCGGGCGGAAGCTCGGCCCGTTCGGATACACCGCGGACCTCGCGGGCGAGTGGGCCGTCTGGTTCGACGACGGCGCCCCGGCAGGCGTCCAGGTCTGGATGGCGCGCGGCATGAGCGGCGCGCCGGTCCCGGTCACCGCGCACTACTCGACCAAGTTCTCGCTGGCCGTCGAGCCGAGCGGCCGCGTGTTCTGGGTGGATCGGGTGTTCAATCCTCCCGCCGTGTTCCAGCGCGCGCAGTGACCGCGTGACCACCGCCTTCGGCTGACCTCCAGGACCGGATCTGAGGGTCCGCGGCCGACCCCTCAGCGCGCGCGCTGCTTCGACTCGGTCGCCAGCTCGCGCGCGACGTCCACGAACGCCCTGAGCGCCGGCGACACCTGAGCCCGGCTCGGGAAGTACAGGAAGAACCCTGGCACGGCCGGCGCATACTGCTCGAGGACGAGGCGCAGGCTCCCGCGGCGCAGCTCGTCCGCGATCACGGGCTCGAACATGTAGAGGAGGCCCACTCCCGAAATGGCGAGAGCTCGCATGAGCTCGGTGTCGTTCGTCGTCACCGTTCCCTGGACGGGAACGCGCCACGTCTTCCTTCCTCGCTCGAGCTCCCACGCGTACCGCGCTCCACCCATGGACGTGCGGATGCAGAGGCAGTCGTGCTGGAGGAGGTCTGGCGGCTTCTGCGGGGTGCCGCGCCGCGCGAGATAGGAGGGAGCCGCCGCCACGACGAAGCGGCCCGGCTCCGTGAGCCGCACCTGGACCATGTCGCGCTCGATGGCCTCGCTGAGCCGGATCCCGGCGTCGACGCCCTCGGCGATGATGTTCACGAACCGATTCTCGACGAGAACCTCGACCTCCACCTTCGGGTACCGCTCGATGAACCGCGGCAGCAGTCGAGCGAGGACGAGCGCCACCGCCGACGTCGGCACCGAGAGCCGGACCCGGCCCGTGATCTCCCCGGGCCGGACCGACACCGTCTTCAGGGACTCGAGCGCCTGGTCCACCGCCGCGCCTGCGTTCTCGAGCAGGCGCTGCCCCGCGTCCGTGAGCGCCACGGTCCGCGACGTCCGCGTGAGCAGCGTCACGCCGAGGCGCGCCTCGAGCTGCCGAACGGACTGGCTCAGCGCGGAGGTGGAGACCCCGAGATGCCTGGCGGCAGCCGCGAAGCTGCGGTGCCGCGCGACCGCGAGGAACGAGTTCAGCGCATTGAGCGGAGTGAACGCCACCGTGAAGGTTTCCTACAGGAGGTCACCGCGGGGCGCCAGCCTGACGCGCCCGGCCGCGTCGCACCCCGTACCGGACCCACGGCAGGTCGCCTCGACGACGTTCGACGGACAGGGGCTTCAGATCTCGAGCTGGGCCGGAGCCTCTCCGCGCATCGAAGAGCGTGAGCCGCTCGCATCGAGGGACCTGCCCAGCGGGCCGTTTCGTCTCTTACAATCGAAGCACCCATGTCCCTGCACGTCATCACCCCGCTGCTCGAGTCCGACGCCTACTCCCGCCCCGGGCAGCGGGTCTGGCTGAAGATGGAGGCGCTGCAGCCGACCGGCTCCTTCAAGCTGCGAGGGGTCGGGCACGCGTGCGAGGTCCTGGCGGCGCGGGGCGCGAGACGGCTCCTGTCCTCGTCCGGCGGCAACGCCGGGCTGGCGGTCGCGTACGCCGGGCGGCGGCTGGGGCTGCCGGTCACGGTCGTCGTACCCGAGACGACGCTCGACCGCCCGAAGGCGCTCATCGGCCGCCAGGGCGCCGAGGTGGTCGTGTCCGGTCGCAGCTGGACGGAGGCGAACGAGCACCTGTCGTCGCTGCGGCAGCCCACCGACGCGGTCGTGCACCCCTTCGACGACCCGCTCCTCTGGGACGGGCACGCGTCGATGATCGACGAGGTCGCCGCGCAGGGGCCGAAGCCGGACGCGGTGGTGCTCGCGGTGGGCGGCGGCGGACTGATGTGCGGGGTCCTTCAGGGCCTCGCCGCCCACGGATGGCACGACGTGCCGGTCGTCGCGGTGGAGACGGAGGGCGCCGCGTCCCTCGCGGCAGCCGTCGCGGCCGGACGCCCCGTGCCGCTGGCGGCGATCACGAGCATCGCGACGTCGCTGGGGGCGCGTCAGGTGAGCGATCGCGCGTACGCCTGGACCCGGGAGCACCCCGTCCACTCCGTCGTGGTCACGGACGCGGAAGCCGTCCGCGCCTGCCTGGACTTCGCCGACGATCACCGCGTCATCGTGGAGCCGGCGTGCGGGGCTGCCCTCGCCGTGGCGGTCCAGCGGCCCCTCCCGGTGCTGCGCGAGGCGGAAGACCTGCTCGTCGTCGTCTGCGGCGGCGTGGGCGCGACGCACGCCCAGCTCGTTTCGTGGGCGGGGTGAGCGAGAGGGGAAACGACGGCCGGCGTCACGGGGAAGCGTGGATCCGCCGTGCCGGGACCGCCCGGCCGCCGAGGACGGCGGCCGCGTCGGTCCCGATGAGGCAGAACTCCGGCGCCGGGCCGAGGACCAGCTGGCGCTGCCAGGTCTCGGCCGGCGGGAGCGTCGCGAGGAACGCGGGGTAGGGGACGCCGGGCGGCTTGGAGCACCACGTCGTCCAGTCCGAGGCGGGTCCGCGGGAGGGCACCAGCAGGCGATAGACGCCGCCGTGTCCGCCGCCCGCCAGCCGTGCGGCAGCGTCGTGCGGCCCGCGGCGAGCACCTGCCACGGCGGCGTCGTTCAGGGCGCCGAGGGCGGTGAAGTCGTCGAGGAGGTACCAGTCCTCCCAGGCGTGAGCCGCCGGCAGCCACGGCGCCAGCTCCACCTCGAACACCCGCGATCCGCGCAGGCCCGGGGGAGGCGCGGACGCCAGGGCGCGGTGGAAGTCGACGAGCGCCTCGGTGTAGCGCGCGAGCTCCACCCCGGGAGCGGGCCAATGCCAGAAGACGTAGGCGAGCATGCCGCCTTCCTAGCCTGGGTCCAGCCACCTCGCTCACGACGCCGTGCGCCGGCTGCGCCGCGGGCGCGTCGTCCCGGGCCACCCACCGTGACATGTCCCGTGCATCGGACGCTGACGCTCCGTCTGGGGCGCAGGCGAGCCCCACGCGGAATCTCCACCCTCCCGGAATTGGTCGCGAACCCTGCTCCACTGTGGGTAAGCTAGCGACAGGCAATCCGTTCGAACGGATTGTCGTCCGTGAGGCTGAAAGGCTGCAGACCAGGCGAAGGCACGTTCACTGGGAGACCCAATGAAAGGTTCAAGGCTGCTGGCATCACTTCTGGCCTTGGCGCTCGCCGCTCCGGCGCTGGGCGCCGATGAGCCGGGCGTCTTCAAGGTTCCTGGCACCGACTCCACGATCAAGTTCTACGGCTACGTGCAACTCGACACCACGCTCGACTTCTCGGGCCGCCCGGTCGGCTACGAGAACTCGGACTGGGCCACCATCCTGCCGGCGGTGCCGGCCGACGACAGCCCCGAGGGGAAGCGCCTCAAGCCGCAGCTCTACTTCACGGCCCGTACGAGCCGCTTCGGGCTCCAGACGACCACGCCCACGGGCGTCGGCAACGTCGTCGTCAAGCTGGAGGGTGACTTCAACGCGCCCAACGGCTTCCAGAGCGAGACCTTCACCAACTCGGTCGGGTTCCGCCTCCGCCAGGCCTACGGGACGCTCGGCGGCTTCCTCGCCGGTCAGACGTGGACCACGTTCCTCGACCTCGGGGCGTACCCGGACGTCGTCGACTTCAACGGCCCGGGCACGATCGCCCTCGTCCGCAACCCCATGCTCCGCTACACGCTCGGCCTCGCGCCCGGCGCGAAGCTGGCGATCTCGGCGGAGAACACCCGCGGTCCGCAGTTCGGCGTGGACGCGCGGTACCAGACCATCCCGGACATCCACGCGAACCTGACCTACGGCGCCGGCTGGGGCCACGTCTCGATCCGCGGCGTCATGCAGACCTACAACCGCGCCGCCGTGGGCACTGCGGGAATTCCGCCGGCCGACGTCTACCTCGACCAGAGCCCGGAGAGCACGCAGAGCTTCGCCGGCGCCATCTCCGGCTCGCTCAAGCTCGGCGGCGACACGCTCGTGGCGCAGTTCGCGGGCGGTCCGGGCATCGGGCGCTACATGCTGAACGCCCTCGCCGTGCCGTTCGTGAGCGCGAAGGCGAACGGCGACCTCGAGCTCTGGACGGTGTGGGGCGCGCACGTCGGCTTCACGCACGTCTGGGCCAAGGGCCTTCGCTCGAACCTCGTCGGCGCCTACACCTGGGTGGACGACCCGAAGATCGACGGGGTCGCGACGCCCAACCAGGTGGGCGGGACGCCCTTCGAGAAGACCCTCATCCAGGGGTTCGTGAACACCTTCTGGTCGTTCGCGAAGAACGCCGAGGTCGGCGTCGAGTACGCGTACGGACAGTGGAAGTCGTTCACCGGCGGCGGCACGCCCGAGCTCGAGGGCACGCAGAACCGCGTGAACGCCTCCGTTCACTTCAACTTCATGTGATCGCGTCCAGGTGAGGGGGCGGGGGCGCTCGCCCCCGCCTCCCCTCTCCGTGACGGCGGGGGAGTGACCGGCCATGCGGAAGAGCGCTCTCGTCGCCATCCCCTCCGCCGTCGCCATCCTGGCCTGCGCCGCCGGCGGCGCCGGCGGCGGCGTCACGGTACGGAAGACCGGCGTCACTGCCCCCCCGAGGCCAGCGGGCTGCAACCTCGAGGTCCTCCCGAAGCGGCCGACCCGGCCGCACGAGGCGCTCGGGGAGCTCACGAGCCACCTCACGCGCGTTCCGCCGGAGGGGCCGGTCTCCGTCGTCGCGCCGAAGGCCTGCGAGCTCGGCGCCGACGCGGTCATCGTGGACCGCGACATGGTGCTGAACGAGCTCGGTCACACGCTCGTCGCCGTGACCGCCATCCGCTGGACCGCGGAGGCGCCGGCCGCGCCGGCGGCGCCGCCCGAGACGCCTCCGAGGCCCTGGCTCCGGGCAGGTCCCGGCGACCGCGCCGCGAGCGGTCAGCGCATCCCCTCCGTCGCCCGGACGAGCTGCTCGAGCCAGCGGAGCGCCGCGCCGACGCGGGCGCTCCCGCGGAGCCCGGCGTGCGTCACCGCCCAGATCTCGTTGGGGGGAGGCTCGAGCTGCGGCAGCACCTGCGCGAGGCGCGCATCGCTCCGCGCCGTGCTCTGCATGAGGACGGCGATCCCGGCGCCCGCCGCGCAGGCCGCGTGCAGCGTCATCGTGTTGCTCGCGCGGACCGCCTCCCTCGCGCCCGCCGCCGTCCGCCTCAGCCAGGCCTGGGCCCGCATGCGGCCGCGCTCGCGATCGTCGAGGACGAGATCGTGGCCGGCGAGGTCGCGCGCCGTCCGCGGCGTGCCGCGACGCGCGAGGTACGCGGGCGCG
>JAHWYA010000372.1 GCA_020028115.1 Anaeromyxobacter sp. | reverse complement strand
CCCGCCGAGCTCCACGATGCGCGTCGTGTACCCGCGCGCGCGGAGCGACTCGTCGAGGCCGTCGAGCGGGTCCTTCGGCCGCCCGCCGCGGCCGTTCGCGGCGCGGACGAGGAGGACCGAGCGGATCTCGAGGAAGGACGGCGGCGGCGGCGCGACCGCGGGCTCGCCCGCGGTGGCGCACGCGACGGTGGCGGCGAGCGCCGCGAGCCCCAGCCTTCTCATCGCGCCTCCCCTCCCCTGCCGGTATATTCCCACCCATGCCCGTCACGGTCGAGACCGGAGCGACCCTCGCCTTCGACCGGTTCTGGCGATGGCTGAAGCGTCACCCGAACTGCATCCTGCGCGCGGGCACGCCCGACGCCTTCCTCTTCGACGCGGAGGACCTGCACTGGCACCTCGAGGAGGACGAGGACCGGACTCCGACGGTGCAGCTGCTCCGCGGCAAGCAGCTCCTCGGCGAGCTCGTCCTCGAGGCGAGCGAGATCCTCTTCGTCCAGGCGCTGCCCGATCCGGACGGAGGAGAGGGGCAGTACCTGTTCGAGCTCGTGGGCGGGAGCGCGGAGGAGCCCGCGCCGCTGTACCACTTCGTCGTCGCGCACGGCTTCGACGAGGGCGCCGGTCACCGTCCACAGCTGAAGCAGTAGCCGGCCACCCGCCGCGCCGCCGCTCGGCTACGGGACCTCGTAGCGGCGCCCCTGCACCAGCGGCTCGATCGCGCTCGCCGCGAGGTCGAGCTCGTCCGGGTAGTGGATGAGGCGCGCCTTCGCCCGGACCGCCGCCGGCAGCGCCGCGAGGCTCGCGTACGGCGTGTGGATCCCCTCGCCCGTCTCGTGGAGGAAGAGGTCCGCCTCCGCGAGCCACGCGACGAGGCGCGGGTCGAACGCCGTGTCCGACGAGATCCCGAGGACCCGGCCGCCGGCCCGGATCCGCAGCGCGGTCGTCGGCACGACGTGCCGCGTCCGGCGGCACTCGATCTCGAAGGGGCCGATCCGGACGGCGCCCGCGTCGTCGAGGGGCCTCGCGTCGAAGTAGTCGGCGAGCACCGTGCGGTGGCTCTTCCAGGTCGCGGGGTCCGCGACCTCGCTCATCCCGCCCTCGAGGAGGCCCGCCCAGAGCCCGTCGAGGACCTTCGGGTGGGCGAGGAGCACCGGCCGGCGGCCGAGCACGAAGTGCGCGTAGTACCCGAGCCCCTCGAGGCCCGAGGCGTGGTCGGCGTGCAGGTGCGTGAGGACGACCGCGTCGAACGAGCCGGCGTCGAGCGCGGCGCCGGACGGCGCGGAGCCCTCCCGGAGGACCTTCCGGATCGGGTGCGGGCAGTCGACGAGGAGCCAGCGCCCGTCGGCCTCGACGGCGACGCACGACGAGTAGCGCAGCGCCGAGAAGGCGTCCCCTACGCCGAGCGGGATGAAGCCGAGCCCCATCGACCCTCCGATCTAGCGGCCCGCCGCGCCGGGATTCGGGGGCGCCGCCCACGCCGCGAGCAGCGCGCGGGCGCGCTCGTACCCCTCGATCTCGCGGGGGACGAGGAGCGAGGCGCCGCCACGCCCGCGGACGACGAGCCCCGCTCCCCGCTCGTCCACGGCGGCCACGTCGGCGCGCGCGATCCGGATCGGCGGGAACCCGGCGACCGCGCGAGAGATGCCGCCTCCGTCCACCGTCACCTCGAACGACGTCCAGCGCGCGACGAGGCGACGGAGGCGGCGCCGCAGCGACAGGAGCGCGAGGACGCCGAGGAGGACGAGGGCGAAGGCGAGGGTCCCCGCGCCCGAGCCGCGCGGCCGGAGGACCGCCCCCCACAGCCCGGCGACCGCGGCGGCCGTCGCCACCATCGAGACGGCGAGCCGCCGGCGCGTCCGCGAGGCGGCGGCACGGAGGACGTCCTCACGAAAGCGAAAGCGCTCTGGAGTCATGCGGAGCGTGGATCCTACCCCGGCGGGGCCGCTGGGTGGCGTCCGCGCTGCCCGCCGGCGTCGGGATCGCGCGCCCCTCCGGGGAGGTCCGGGCGCGGCTGGGGAGCGTGGGCCGGTGGGCCCTCGCGCACACGCCCGCACGCCCGCCGACCTCCCCTGGGGTTGACGCACAGTCACGCGTCCCGCCGCGACGGGGCAGCGACCTTCGCGGCGGGAGCGTACGATCCTCCGGCCGTATGGAGGAGCTCCCCATGCGCCTCGTCGCAGCCGTCGCCGTCGCCGCCGCCGTCGCCGCGCTCCCCGCGCACGCTCGCGAGGTGGACTGCAAGGGAGAGCTCGCGTCGGCGCGGCGCGCGTTCGAGACGCAGAAGGCTCGGCGGCTCCGGCTCGCCGACCCGCTCGCGCTCGCGGTGCGCCACGTGATCGAGCGGCTCGGCGACGAGGAGCGCGCGCTCGTGTACCGGTTCACTCGCGGCGAGGCGACCGCGGCGGAGGTGGATCGTGCGCTCTGGCCGAAGCTGCTCCCGGCGCTCGACCGCTTCAACCGCGCCGGTTGCCGCGAGCTCGGCGGCGTCGTGCGCGCCGACGAGGTCGTCGACGCGTCCACCGCGCTCGGCGGCGGGAAGGGGCTCCACACCGGCGTCGTCGTCACGTGCGCGCGGCAGCCGCTGCAGCAGGGCGAGGCGCGCCGGTTCCTCGGGCTGCGCGTGAAGCGCGGGGAGCACGGCCCGGCGCTCGCGCTCCACGGGTTCGTCGAGGAGCGGGAGGGCGTCTACGCCACCGCCGACGACGCGACCTGGGCCGGGCTCGTCGTGGAGGTCCCCCTCGGCGATCGCGCCGCGGAGCGCGCGGCGCTCGCGCGCGCCCTCGCCGCCTTCACCGGCTCGGAGGACGACTTCAGCTGGACGGTCCCCTCCTCGTGCCCCCGCGTGAGCCTCGCGTCACCGTAGCGCGCGAGGCCCACGTAGCTCGCCCGGCGATCCCGGCGGCGATGACGCGTTGCGCTGCCACCGCGCCGTGCCGACATTCGCGCCATGCCCAACCCCAGTTCCACCCAGGACGCCGTCGGCGTCCTCAAGAAGGATCACCAGGCGATCGAGCAGCTGTTCCGCCGCCTCGAGCGCGCGCGCGGCGTCGCCGAGAAGAAGCGGCTCTCGGATCGGATGGTGCGCGAGCTCTCCATCCACGCGGCGATCGAGGAGCAGCACGTCTACCCGCTGCTCCGCCGCCACCTCGACGGACAGGACTCGAAGGTGCTCGTCGCCCTGGAGGAGCACCACGCGACGAAGCTCGCGCTGTCCGAGATCGAGGCGCTCCGCCCGGAGGACGAGCGGTTCGACGCGAAGGTCCACGTCGTCGTGGAGAGCGTCCGGCGCCACGTCCGCGAGGAGGAGCGCGAGCTCCTCCCCGCGCTGCGGCGGATCCTCGGCCCGGAGGAGCTCCGCGAGCTCGGCGAGGCGCTCACCCGCGCGAAGGACGCGGCGCCCACCCGGCCGCACCCGACCGCGCCCGACGAGCCGCCGGGCAACCTCATCGCGAACGCGGGGGCGGCGGCGGTCGACCGGAGCCGTGACGCGATCGGCCGCGGGATCGCCCGCGTCCTCGATCGCAGCCGGGGCATGGTCGAGCAGGCGCTCCGCCGCGGGGAGGTC
>JAHWYA010000371.1 GCA_020028115.1 Anaeromyxobacter sp. | reverse complement strand
GCGCGCCGCGTCGTCGCAGCGCCCCGCCTTCGCCAGGACCTCCGAGAGTACTTCATGCGCCTCGGCGAGATCCGGCTCGAGCGCGACCGCAGCCCGTGCGCTGTCGACCGCCGGCTCGATGCTGCCGCCGGCAAGGAGCGTCCGCGCGAGCTTCATCCGCGCGCGGGCGCGACCGCCGGACGGAGCCGCCTGCACGCCGGGGTCGAGGACGCGCGCGAGCGCCGCCTCGTCGATCTCGCCGAGCGCGAGCTGCATCCGGCCTCGCATGGCGTCGAGGTAGTTCACCTTTCGGAAGGCCTGGTACGCGCCGAGCCGGCGGTCGCGACCGACGATCCCGGCGGACGGGTACATCGCGACCCCGAGCTCGCCGTAGAGGGCATCACCCGCGTCGACCAGGACCGGCATCCGCAGCCCGAGCTCGGTCACGAGCCGCTGGACCTCCGCGGGAACCTCGCTGTCCGAGACGATCGCGGCGAAACGCACGGGCTTCCCGGCGAGCTCGCGCTCGAGCACGGCGAGGTGGCGCAGCGCGGTCTCCGAGAACTCCTGGCCGGTGCGGACGAAGACGAACACCGAGATCTTGCCGTCGCCGAGGAGCGGCGCGCGCCGGCCGTCGATCGTGGGCATCACGCGATCGCGGATCGGGGTGCCGGGAACGGCCTGGCGGAAGCCGTTCGCAGCCTGGGGAGCGGCGGACACGGCGAGAGCAAGAACCGCGGCGATCGGTCGCACGAGTTGACGGTAGCAGGCGTGCGTCAACTTGTCCGCACCGCCTCGCGTCACCAGACCGTGGCAATGGGTGCAGGTCCGGCAATTTCCTACTTCTCTCACCTGCGGTCTGGGTTGCGAGATTACTCTCGGTCGGGTCTTGCCGGTCCAACGGCTCCAGGCGACGCTCGCGGAACGGGGTTCGATCGTCCGACGCCGGGAACTACTCTCGGTCGGGTTCGAGCGCGGTCGGGTTCGAGCGGGAGGGGGGAGCCTGGGCGGAGTCCTCCGTTCGGGGCGGGCCGCCACGGGCGGCCGCCGCCGGCGACGGAACGACCGAGCTACGTCGCCGCGTCGGGCAGCGCCTCGCCGTCGGCGACGTGGCGCAGCGCGACCGAGTTCATGCAGTAGCGCGCGCCGGTCGGCGGCGAGCCGTCGGGGAAGACGTGGCCGAGGTGGCCGTCGCACCGCGCGCAGCGGACCTCCACCCGGCGCATCCCGTGCGACTGGTCCGCGTGCTCCGTCACCGCGTCCGGGCCGACCGGACGGGTGAACGACGGCCAGCCGGTGCCGGACTCGAACTTCGTGCCCGAGCGGAAGAGCGGGTTCCCGCACGCCGCACAGACGTACGTCCCGGGGTCCTTGGTCCCGAGGAAGCAGCCGGTCCACGGGTGCTCCGTCCCGTGCCCGCGCAGCACCTCATACTGCTCCGGGGTGAGCCGCGCGCGCCACTCCGCGTCCGAGAGGACGAGCTTCTCGCGCATGACGGGGATGTAACCGCGCCGCCGTGGCGCCGCCGTGGCGTAGCCCCACGACCTCGATTCGCGCCTCCGCCCCCCGGCCACGCCGGCCGCCGCCTGGCCTGCCGCAGCGCGCAGCGCCGCAGCGGCGAGGCGACGGGACTCTGCTCAGTCGCGCCGCCGCCCGCGCAGGACCTCGCGCAGGATCGGCGCGGACGAGCGGAGCATCTCGGCGGTCGTCTCCCAGGAGACGCAGGCGTCCGTCACGGAGCAGCCGTACCGGAGCTTCGACGGGTCGGCGGGGATCGGCTGGCTGCCCGCCTCGATGAAGCTCTCGATCATGAGCCCCACGACGGACCGGTTCCCCTCGCGGATCTGGTGTACGACGTCGCGCATCACGAGCGGCTGGAGCTCGGGCTTCTTCCAGGAGTTCGCGTGCGAGCAGTCGACGACGATGTTCCGCGCGAGCTTCGCCTTCTCGAGCGCCTGCTCGGCGAGCGAGATCGACACCGTGTCGAAGTTCGGCCGCCCGCCGCCGCCGCGCAGGACGAGGTGACCGTAGCGGTTGCCGCGGGTGCGGACCACCGCGGAGCGCCCCTGGCCGTTCACGCCGAGGAAGCTGTGCGGGTGGCTCGCCGAGAGGATGGCGTTCACCGCCGCGTCCACCTCGCCGTCCGTGCCGTTCTTGAAGCCGACCGGCGTCGAGAGGCCGGAGGACATCTCGCGGTGCGTCTGCGACTCGGAGGTGCGCGCGCCGATCGCCGTCCACGCGACGAGGTCGCCGTAGTACTGCGGCGCGATGGGGTCGAGCGCCTCCGTCCCCGCCGGCACGCCGAGCTCGTTCACGTCGAGCAGGAAGCGCCGGGCCTTCTCCATCCCGACGTCGATCCGGAACGAGTCGTCCATGAAGGGGTCGTTGATGAACCCCTTCCAGCCGACCGAGGTGCGCGGCTTCTCGAAGTAGACCCGCATCACGACGTAGAAGACGTCGGAGAGCTCCTCGGAGAGCTTCGCGAGGCGGCGGGCGTAGTCGAGCCCCGCCACGGGGTCGTGGATCGAGCACGGGCCGACCACGACGAAGAGCCGCTGGTCCTTGCCGTCGAGGATCGCCTCGAGCGTGCGGCGGCCCTTCACGACGGTGTTCGCGCCCGCCTCGGTGAGGGGGATCTTCGCCTTCACCTCGTCCGGCGACGGCATCACGTCGAGGGCAGCTACGTTCAGGTCTTCGGTGCGCTGGGGCATAGGAGGTCTCGTCCCGCCTCACGCGGGGTCACAGGAGATAACCCATCTGCGGCCGCGATGCATCCGTCGAGCGCCGGGATCAACCATGGGTCCGTGGCCGGTGGCGCGGGTTCCGCCGCGTCCGGGTCGCCTCGATCTGGAGCTCGACCGCCCTCCGGAACGCCTCGCACATCGGCGCGAAGCGCGCCGGGTCCCGCTCGAGCGCGCCGAGGGCGAGCGCCACCGCCTCGATGGTGGAGAGGTGCCCCGGCGCCGGCTCGCGGCGCAGCCCGATGTAGCCGCTCTCGCGGTCGTGGACGAGGCCGACGCGAGGGAGCGCGGCGAGCGATGGGTTGTCCCGGAGCATCCGGTCGGCCTGCAGCCAGGTGCCGTCGATGACGACGAGGGTCGCCGGCGGGGGCGACACCCGGTCCGCGGGCGTCGAGCCCTTGCCCGGGTAGAGCAGGGCGGTCCCGGGGGTCGCGGCGAGCGCGCGGACGCGCGGGTGGTCCTCGAACACGACGCCGAGGTGGAGCTCCACGTTCTCGAGCGCGATCCGGGTGAGCCAGGCGGAGCAGATGGCGAGCCGCGCCTCCCGCGGGTGCTGGAGGAGAACGACCCGCGTCGCGGACGGGACCGGCCGCAGGTCCGCGCACACGCAGAACGGCGTGGGGCGGAGGCAGCGGTGGCAGGTCTCGCGCATGCGGCGGGGGAGGAGAGCACGGGCGCTCCGGACGTTTCAAGTGACGGGCGGGGCTTTCCCGCCGGGCGCGGGATCCGCATCGTCGCGCCGGAGCCGCCCTCCGTGATCGCAGAGACCCTCGCCCTGCTCCTCGTCCTCGGCGCCCCCGCCAGCCGCCCGGCCGCCACCCGGGACGCAGGCGCCGACAACGGCA
>JAHWYA010000370.1 GCA_020028115.1 Anaeromyxobacter sp. | reverse complement strand
AGGGTTTGGCTGTTCGCCAATTAAAGCGGTACGCGAGCTGGGTTCAAAACGTCGTGAGACAGTTTGGTCCCTATCTGCCGTGGGCGTAGGAGAAGTGAGAGGATCTGTCCTTAGTACGAGAGGACCGGGATGGACGCACCGCTGGTGTACCAGTTGTCTCGCCAGAGGCATCGCTGGGTAGCTATGTGCGGAACGGATAACCGCTGAAAGCATCTAAGCGGGAAGCCAACCTCAAGACGACTTCTCCCGGGGCGCAAGCCCCCTGAAGCCCCCTCGAAGACTACGAGGTTGATAGGCCGGAGGTGTACGCGCTGCGAGGCGCTTAGCTGACCGGTACTAATCGGGCGTGCGGCTTGGTCTCCCTCTTCTCAGGTCGTAGGCGACCTGCTCGAGGTCGAGATCGAGACTTGTCGGGCCGCGATCCCATGATCCCGCCGTGTGATGCTCCAAATACCCTTCGTATTCGGTCGTGAGAAGGCTTCGCGCCTTCGCTCTTTCATAGACTTTGCGGTGGCTATATCGGTGGGGTCACACCCGTGGGGTCACACCCGTTCCCATCCCGAACACGGAAGTTAAGCCCACCAGAGCCGATGGTACTGCACGGGAAGCCGTGTGGGAGAGTAGGTCGCTGCCGCATCTTTTCCTGCCCGCCGGCGCTTTCACGCGCCGGCGGGTTTTTTTTGGTCCCTCGGGGCGGGGACCGCCTCGCGGAGGCGGTGTGCGGTAAACTCCGCGCTTTCGCCGCCCGGGGGGCGGAGAGGAGTATCCGGATGGCTCGCGGCGTGATCGGCGTGATCGGCGGGACGGGGCTCGGCGAGGCGCTCGGCGCCCTCGGCAGCGGCGAGGTCCGCGCGGTCGAGACGCCCTTCGGCGCCCCCTCCGGCCCGATCACCCTCACCGAGATCGACGGCCAGCGCGTCGCGCTCCTCGCCCGCCACGGCGAGGGGCACATGCGCAACCCCTCGACCGTTCCGTACCGCGCGAACATCTGGGCGCTGAAGTCGCTCGGCGTCACCCACATCCTCGCCTCCGGCGCCGTCGGCAGCCTGCGCGAGGAGATCGCCCCGAAGTCGCTGGTGCTCCCCGACCAGGTCATCGACCGCACCTTCCGCCGGGCGGCCACGTTCTTCGACGACCTCGCGGTGCACGTCGAGTTCGCCTCGCCGTTCTGCACGACGCTCCGCAACGTCCTCGAGAAGGCGGGGACCGGCTTCCCCGCCCGCGTCCACAAGAGCGGCACCTACGTCTGCATGGAAGGGCCGCAGTTCTCGACGCGCGCCGAGAGCGAGCTCCACCGCGGCTGGGGCGCCTCGCTCATCGGGATGACCGTCATGCCCGAGGCGAAGCTCGCCCGCGAGGCGGAGATCTGCTACGCGCTCGTCGCGCTCCCGACCGACTACGACTGCTGGAAGCCGCACCCAGCGAGCCTCGACCAGGCGAAGCTCATCGAGGAGATCCTCGGGAACGTGAAGGTCGCGACGCAGAACGCGATCGAGCTGATCCGGCGCGCGGTGCCGAAGATCGCCGAGCTCGGCGACAAGCCGTGCCCGTGCCAGTCGGCGCTCGCGCTCGCGATCTGGTCCGACAAGTCCCGCATCCCGCCCGAGGTGAAGGAGAAGCTGAAGCCCATCCTCGGGAAGTACCTCGGGTAGGGACCCGGCGCGCGGGCCTCAGGTCCGCGCCTCGTCCGGCGGCGCCGATCGGAGCGCCGCGGCCAGTACCGCGAGATCCTCCACGAACCGCGCGAGCTCCGCGCGGCGCGCCGCGTCGTCAGGGGCGCGGAGTATCGAGGAGGGGTGCACGGTCGCGAGCACGAGCGGGGCGAGCGGGGAGGCCACGAGCTCCCCGCGGAGCTCGGTGTCGCCATGCCCGACACGATGCGCAGCGCTCCGTGGGGGTACGACGCCGGGCCTTCGGCGCGCGGGCCGCGCTCGACGACGCGGAGGCGAAGCCCCCCGCGCAACTCTCGCTCGGGCTCGACCGCCGTCGGTCGCGGAGTCCTTTCAGCCGCGCGCGGCGTCGAGCGCGATCCGGGCGAGCTGCCGGACGTTCAGCGGGCACTCGACGGACGGGACCTCCGCCGCCGTCACCCACCGCGCCGCCTCCCACTCGTCGCAGGAGGAGAGCGCGCGAGCGGCGACGTCGGCGACGAACGCGAAGTTCAGGTGGAGCCCCTTCGAGCCCGCGAGGTGCTCCTCGTAGCCGATGAGCCCCGGCGGCGTCCCGTCCACGCCGAGCCCCGCCGGGAAGGCGCCCTCGAGCCCGGTCTCCTCGCGCAGCTCCCGGCGCGCGGCCTCGAGCGGGGTCTCGCCCGGCTCGATCTCGCCGCCGACCGGGAGCCATGTCCCGAGCCGGCGGTGCTTCACGAGGAGCACGGCGCCGGCGTTCCGGCAGAAGACGGCGACCGAGAAGGCGCGGCGGTCGGGCATGGCCGGCGAGTATGCCACGTCAGGCCGGCCGGGACTCCGGGCCCCCGGCCTCGGCCGCCGCGGCACCGTCCTCCGCCTCCGGCGGCGGAGCCGCGACGACGCGCCGGACCGGCGCGCGGCGCCGGCCCAGGAGCCGGCGCGGCTCCTGGCGGATCCGCTCGACCCAGACGAAGACGACCGGGACGACCCACAGCGTGAGCATCGTCGACGTGACGACGCCGCCGATGACCGCGATGGCCATCGGGGCGCGGAACTCGCTCCCCATGCCGCGCCCGAGCGCGGTCGGGAGCATGCCGAGGACCATGGCGGCGCTCGTCATGAGGATCGGCCGGAGCCGGCGCGGACCGGCCTTGCGGATGGCGGTCTCGGGATCGTCGCCGTCGTCGCGGACGTGCTGGAGCGCGCCGTCGACGAGCAGGATCGCGTTCTTCGTCACGAGGCCCATGAGCAGGATGAGCCCGATGAGCGACCCCATGCTGATCGAGTTCCCGGTCACCCCGAGGGCGAGGAACGCCCCGACGATCGCGAGCGGGAGCGAGAGCATGATCGTGAACGGGTGGACGAGCGACTCGAACTGGCTCGCGAGGACGATGAAGATGAAGAGGACCGCGATGCCGAGGGCGAGCCCCATGTTCGCCTGCGACTCGGCCTGCTCCTTCTGCATGCCGTCCCAGATCCAGCCGTAGCCGGGGGGCAGGGGGTGCCCGGCGAGCTTCTCCCGGAGCGCCCGGACCGCGGAGCCCATGTCGTGCCCCGGCGCGATCTGCGCCCACACCGAGATCTTCCGCTCGCGCTGCTGGTGCTCGATCACCGCCGGGCTCGTCGACGCTCCGAGCCGCGCGACCTGCGCGAGGGCGACGGATCCCTTCGGGGTCGCGATCCAGAGCGACTCGAGCGCCCGCGCCGAGCCGCGGTCCTCCTCCGCGAGGCGCACCCGCACCTCCGAGTCGCGCCGGCCCTCGCGGATCTTCCCGGCGACCTCGCCCTGCGTCGCGAGGCGAACTTGAAGGCCGATGGCGCCGGCGGGGACGCCCAGGCGGGCGGCCTCGTCGCGGTCCACGTCGACGTGCAGCTCGGGCTTCCCCGGCGAGTCCTTCAGCTCGATGTCGGTGAGCGCGGGGATCTCGCGCATCGCGCCCACGAGGAAGTCCGCCTGCCTCGCGAGCTCCGCGAAGTCGCGGCCGACGACGTGCATCAGGATCGGCGGGTAGTCGCCGAGCCCCTCGATCATCGGCGGGTCGGAGACGGCCCGCGTGCGCAGGCGGGCGTCGCTCGCGAGGATCGCCCGGAGCCGGTCCTTGTAGGCGTCGATCCCGTCGGGGCGCGCGTTCTTGTCGACGAGGTTCACGCGCCAGCGCACCATGCGCGCGTCCTCGAGGTACCCGGCGGTCGCGTACACCGCCTCGACGCCCGGGATCGCCTGCACCTGCCGCTCGAGGGCCGCGCTCCGCTGCGAGCTCGTCGCGAGGCTCGTGCCGGGCGCGTACTCGAGGTTGACGATGAGCTGGTTCCGGTCCTCCTTCGCCATGAACTCGCTCCCGAGGCGCGTGCCCATGGCGAGGCTCCCGAAGAAGAGCAGGACGGCGCCGGCGAAGGTGATCACGCGGTGGCGGAGGACCCAGCCGAGGGTCCGGGCGTAGGCACGGTCGATCGCGTCGAACGCGGCGCGGATGCGC
>JAHWYA010000030.1 GCA_020028115.1 Anaeromyxobacter sp. | reverse complement strand
TCGAGCGGTTTCGGGCCGCCTACGTCGTGGAGGGGCTCGTCCCGACCCGGCCCGAGGATCGCGAGATCGGGGAGGCGGCCGCCGCGTGCATCGCCTGCGGCCTGTGCGAGACGGGCTGCGACCTCGCCGCCGCGTCGCCGCCCGTGCGCGCCCTCGGGCTCCACGCCGCGTTCCGGCTCTACTCCCGGAGCTTCGCCGACCTGCCGCTCGCTGCGGGCGCGCTCGACGCCTGCGCGGGCTGCGGGGGGTGCGACGCGCTCTGCCCGACGCGCGTCCCCATCGCGCGGGTGATCGCGCACCTTCGCGACGCGGCGCGGCGTCCGAGGTCGTAAGTGCTCGGAACTACGTAGTTTCCGGCGGTCGACCCGTCCAGATCCACCTCAGCGGGGATTACTCTCGGTCGACCATGTAGTGACTGGCCGGTGAAGCACGGAGCTCTCCCTCCCGACTCGACTTCCGCCAGGTCCTCGCGGTGCACCGCCGCATCGACGAGCTGTCTCATTCGACCATTCGCGGTCTGCGCCGCATGAGCCGGTGTCCGTCGACGGGCCGCATTCGGGGTTACGAGGTCGCCGTGACCGAGCTGCGCCACGGCTCTCCTGACCGAGATCGCGGTCACCGTCTCTGGACAGCTGCGCCGATGCCGGGCCTGGCGCCCGGTATGTTCACGCGCCGCTACTGCGGTCGCGAAACCGCAGCGCCGCGTCGTGGCTGGTACGTGGTCCCGTCCCGCCAGATCGCAAACAGGATCCCGGCGAGCTTCCGCGCGAGCGCGACGGTCGCGATCAGCCCTCCTCGCCGACGAGCGATCCCCAGCGCCCACTGGCACATCGGGTCGTCCGGTCTCGTTCGCATTGCCGTCCACGCCGCCTGCACGAGCACCCACCGCACCGCTGCCGGGCCCGCCTTCGTGATCGAAGTGACCCGCCGCCGTTCCGAGCTCGAGTCCTCGCCCGGCGCGAGCCCCAAGTACGACTCGAGCTGGTGCGCGCTCGCGAACCGGTCGATGCGATCGATCGCTGCCACGAACCGTGTTGCCGTGATCTTCGCGACCCCCGGCACCGTCATCAGCCGGACGCAGACGGGGTTGCTCTCCGCCCAGGCGCCGACGTCCTCCGTCGCCGCCTTCGCGGCAGAGTGCAGATGCGCGATCGTCTCTAGCTGTCGATTGAGATGCGGTGGCACCGGCTCGCCCAGCTCCGCGTACCGCGTGCGGACCCGCGCCCCCAACGTCGCTGCCGTGCCGCTCGGAATCCGTTTCAGCTTCTGCCGCAGGTACCCCCGTACGGAGTTCACGAGGCAGGTCTTCGACGAAACAAGCACGTCCCGCATCCCGCAGAGCGACTTCGCCTCCCGCGACCACTGCGAGGGCACATGCACCGACGGCAAGTCGACGCGACACGAGACGTCGCTCAACACCTGCGCGTCGCGCCGATCCGTCTTCGTCCTGCGCGCCCCCACTCCCAGCGATCTCACCAGCGACGCCGGGACCACCCGCACCTCGTGACCCAACTCGAGAGCTACGTCCGCGATCGCGAACGCTTCCGCGCACGTCTCCATCACCACTCGCGACCTGGGGCGCTCCAGCGTCTGGGCCAGCTTCGCGGTCGCAACCCTCGCCTCGCTGACGATCGCTCCGTCCTCCGCCCGGATGCAGATCTGCGATTCCCTTCCGCCGAGATCGATCGCAACATGCTCCATGGCTGGCCTCCTCCTCGTGCGCTTCGAGCGCGAGTACGAGTGACGAGCGATTATTCGCTACGTCGGGAGGACGGAGGCCAGTCACTTCATCGGTTCGGGAACCGGGGGAACCGGGGGGGGCGGTGCATGCCCCGGTCGGGTCGTGGTATTCGAGTCGGCGCGCATGACGACGCTCCGCCTCCTCGCCGCCGCCGCGCTGCTCGCGGCCGCGGGCCGCGCCGCGGCCCAGGACGATGGGCCCGCGCGCGACCTCTCCGCCTGCTACCCCGCCGCCGATCCCTCTCGCGTCGCGTGCTACGAGCGCCCGACACCCTTCGGCTTCCTGCTCGGCGTCCCCGGGACCGTCGCCGGGCTCGCCCGCGACGCGGTCCGTCCGGAGAACCTGCCGTGGATGGCGGGCATCGCGGTCTCGACGGCGGGGCTCCTCGCGACCGACGAGCGCTCGAGGGCGGGCGCACAGCGGATCGGACGCTGGGCGGGGATCTCCCCCGACGGGAAGACCGCGGCGCTCACCTCCTGGTTTCCGCTGCCGTACCCGACCGACGTCGGGTCCGGCCTGTACTACATCGGCGATGGGATGGTGCCGGTCGCGCTGACCCTCGGCATGCTCGGGTACGGCCTGTGGACCTCGGACACGCGGGTCCTCCAGACCACGAGCCACCTCGCCGAGGGGCTCGTGTCGGTCGCGATCGTGGTGCAGACCCTCAAGCGGACCACCGGCCGGCAGAGCCCGAGCCGCGCGACGGAGGACGGCGGTCGCTGGAGCCCGTTCCCGAGCCCGTCCGAGTACCAGAAGAACGTCCCCGGCTTCGACGCCTTCCCCTCGGGCCACATGGCGACCGCGATGGTCGCCGTCACCGTGCTCGCCGAGGACTACCCCGAGTACCGCTACTGGACGTGGTCCGTCGGCTACGGCCTCATGGCGCTGCTCGGCTTCCAGATGATGAACAACGACGTGCACTGGGCGAGCGACTACCCCCTCGCCCTCGCCGTCGGGTACGGCCTCGGCAAGCACGCCGCCGCGCGCGGGCGGACCGAGGTCCGGTCCGCCGCGCCCGCCGAGCAGGCGTCGCGGCGCGGGCGCTCGCCTGCGGTGCAGGTGCTGCCGCTCCCGGTGGACGGCGGCGGCGGGCTCGCGGTGAGGGGCGCCTTCTAGGCGGCTGCGGCGCCTGCTCTAGAATACGACGCCGACGCCGCCGGGGGCGGGCACGACGTCGATGCTCCGGCCGGGACCGCCGACGCGGTGGAAGAGCCACGGCACGGTGAAGCCGATGAGCCCGCCAACCGCGGCGCCGGTGACGACGTCGGTCGCCCAGTGAGCGTCCCCGGCGACGCGCAGGTAACCGACCCCGCTCGCGAGGAGCATCCCGCCCGCCCACACCCACGGCGCGCTGCGGTACCCGCGCATCGTGCTCACCGTGCCCGCGGCGGTCGCGAGCGAGAACGCGAACGAGGTGTGGCCCGAGAAGAAGCTCTTGTTCGCGGCGCCGGTCGCCTGGAGGCCGGCGGACGGGCGCCGGCGCGCGGTGGCGTTCTTGGCCGCGGTGTTGAGGTCGCAGTTGAGCGCGACCACCTGGGCGAGCACGACCGCGTCCTCCCAGAACGCGGAGGGCTCGCCGCCCGCGCGCGCGGAGAGCGCCGAGTTGAGGAGCGCCGCCGCGGGGATGACGCCGCTCGCGAGGACGTCGGAGACGAGGCGGGCCGACCCGGGATCGCTCCACAGCAGCCGGTCGCGCGCGGCGGCGTCGAAGTGGCCCGACCCGCAGAAGCGGCAGTGCCCCGGCGCCGTGTACGAGGTCGAGAGCGCGCCCGCGAGGACGACGGCGCCCGCCGCGAGCGAGGCGTCGCGCTTGAGATCCACCCGGAGGCGCCCCACCTCGGCGCGCGCGGACGAGAAGGCCAGCAGGGCGACCGCGCAGACCAGCAACCGCGCGACGAGGAGCGCCGGCAGTACCATTCGGGGCATTGTGAAGGTGCCAACCCGGCAGGGGCTTGATGGCTATCAACCAAGCACGTCTCTCGACCACGGCGCATCGCACCGTGTGCGCGAGCGGCGCACCTCCGCCGCTGGTATGTTCCGCTCGGTGAAGCCGTATCTCATCGTGAACCCGCGGAGCGCGGCGGGGCGGACCGGCCGGCAGTTCGACCGGATCGCGCGCGCGGTCCGCGCGGTGGTGGGGGAGTTCGAGTGCGCGTTCACCCGCGGCCCCGGCGACGGCGTGCGGCTCGCGAAGGACGCGGTCCGCGCGGGCGGCGCGCTCGTCGTCGCGGTGGGCGGCGACGGGACCGCGAGCGAGGTCATCGACGGCCTGGCGGCGCACCCGCGCGATCCCGACCCGCTGTTCGGCTTCATCCCGCGGGGGACCGGCGGCGACCTGCGCCGGACGCTCGGGCTCCCGGCGGACCTCGACGGGGCGGCGCGCTCGCTCGCGGCCGGCCGCGAGCTCGTCTGCGACCTCGGCCGGATCGAGTACACCGGGAACGACGGCACCCACCAGGTCCGGCACTTCGCGAACGTCGCCGGCTGCGGCATCGCCGGGGTGGTCTCGGACGAGGTGAACCGGGGCCTCAAGCTCGGGAGCGGGAAGCTCTCCTTCATGCTCGCCTCCGCGAAGGCGCTCCTCCGCTGGTCGGATCAGCCGGTGCGGTGGCGTGCCGACGGCGGGCCGTGGACGGAGGACCGGGTGACGTCGCTCTCCGTGTGCAACGGCCGCTTCTTCGGCGGGGGCATGCAGGTCGCGCCCGGGGCGCGCATCGACGACGGCCTCTTCGACGTCGTGGTCTGGTCGGGGCTCGGCCTCGCCGACTTCGTCACGAAGCGGCGGATGCTATACGACGGGAGCCACGTGTCGCTCCCGAACACGCGCGTCTCGAGGGCCCGCACCGTCGAGGCCGAGCCGCTCGGCGGCGCGCGCGTGCTCCTCGACGTCGACGGGGAGCAGCCGGGGATGCTCCCCGCACGGTTCACGATCCTCCCGGGGGCGCTGCGCGTCCGCTCGGGCGGAGGTGCTTAGCATGTCGCCCATGATGCCCTTCCTGTCCGCGCTCCTCCTCGCCGCCGCCCCCGCCGGGAAGCCGGCTGCGCGTCCCGCGTCCACCGCGCCGGTGGTCCGCAGCGCCGATCCCGGCCCCGACCGTCCCGTGACGCGCCTCGCGACCGCGGAGGACGTGGCGCGCCTCTGCCGCGCGCTCGAGCCGACCGAGCGGGTCCGGGCGAAGGGTGACGCGGTCGCGCGCGGCGAGGCCGAGACGCGGCAGGACGCCGAGCATGGCGCCGCCGTGACCGGCCGGTACGAGGTCATCGTCCCCGGCGCGGGGCTCGCCTTCGCCCCCTACGACGGCCCCGAGCGGCGCCTCGCCCTGGTCGAGCCGGTGCAGCTCCCCATCGCGGATGGGACGGCGCGGCTGTGGCCGACCGAGGAGCGGTCGCTGTCGGTCGAGCTCGACGCCGCCGGCGCGCGGCGCGTGATCGACGCCCAGCGCGGCGGGACGCTCGCCCTCGCGCTCGTGTTCGATCTCTCGGACGACGCGACCTGCGGGATGGGCGCGCGCGGGAAGAAGCTCACGGTCCCGGTGGAGCCGGTCTCCTGGCGCTGGACGGACGGCGACGCCGTGCTCGCGCGCGGCGGGGCCGCGGTCGACCGGCCGCTCCTCACCGCGGCGCAGGGCGCGAAGCCGCGCGTCGACGTCGGCGAGCCGATCGCCGGGCCGGCGGAGATGAAGAAGGCCGTCCTCGCGCGCGCGGCGGAGCTCGAGGCCTGCTACGCCGAGGCCCTCCGCCGCGACCCGGGGCTCGACGGCGTGCTCGTGGCCGACCTCGGCGGGCCGCGCCCGGCCATCTCGGCGGACTCGGTCGGCGACCCCGAGCTCGCGGGGTGCGTGCAGAAGGTGCTCGGGCCGCTCGCGCCGGCGGGCGGGAAGGTGGCGGTGCCCATCCGGTTCGAGCTCGACCCGCCCGGCGTGGTCCGGCCCGCGCGGCAGCAGTGAGGAGAGGCTCTCAGGCCGCGAGCGGCGAGAGCGTCTCGAACCGGCGGTTGAGCGCGGCGGTGAGCTCCAGGAGCGCGACCGCCTCCTCCCGGAGCGTCCCGCCCGGTCCGAGGTCCGCGTAGAGCAGCGCGACCGCGCGGCCCCGGAGGATCACCGGCGCGACGAGGGCGTTCATCGGCAGCGGGCCGTCCAGCGCCGCGAAGAACTGCCGCGTCTGGGGTGAGGGCACGACGGGCGCGAGCACCGGCGCACGCAGCTCGGCCGCCGCGCCGAAGGGGTTCGAGCCGTCGAGCGGGACGAGCGCTCCGCGGACGTCGCGGTCGAGGAGCCGGCCCGAGCCGAGCCACGCGACCGCGTGCTCGCGCTGCGACTTCATGAACACCGCGCGCCCCACCGACGACGCTGCGCCGCGGACGAGCAGCGCCGAGAGGACCACGGGGTCCTGCATGAGCTCGATGAGCCGGAGCGCCTCCGCGTGCGAGACGAACCGGTTCGAGTCCTCCTCGTTCCGCGCGATCGCCGCCTCGCGGCCGGGAGCGGCCTCGAGCTCGTCGTCCATCGCGAGGCCGCGGAGCCCCTTCTCGATCCCGTAGTGCCGCCGCAGGAGCGCCCAGATCCGGGCCTCGGGGGCGACGACCGGCTCGACGATCCGGCCGGTGGCGAAGGCGAGGTCGTCGAGCGAGGCGAGATTTCGCGGGTCGACCACCGCGACGCGCAGGTGGCGGTCGTCGGCGTGGAGCGGGACGACCCCGAACCGCTCGACGAGCTCCGGCGACAGCGCCGCGATCGCGTCGGCGTCGGGCTCGACGTCGTCTCCGACGCACGGGAGGCCGTGAACGCGCGACAGCGCCGCCGCGAGCTGGCGCTCTTCGACGATCCCGAGCTCGAGGAGGTTCGTCCCGAGCCGCCCGCCGAAGATCGACTGGGTCTGGAGCCCCGCCTGGAGCTCCTGCCGGGTGCACGCCTTCATCTCGATCAGGACGTCGCCGATGCGGTGTTCCATGGGCTCGCCGCGACCATAGGGGTGCCCTCGCCGTTGCGGCAGGGGGTAGGCGCCGAGCCACCCGTCAGAGCTCGCCGCTGTCCCGCGTTCGCAGGACGCCCCGGTCAGCCGCAGCGCCAGTAGGCGGTCGCGACGAGCGTGCGGCGCTCCTTCGGCTCCGCGCGCTTGCGGAGCTCGGCGATGGCGCGGTCCTTCTCCGCGTACCGCTGCGCCTCGGTCGCGCGCAGGTCGTCGAGCTTGCGCCGGTACTCGCGCTCCGCCCGCTCGAGGAGGGCGCGGCGATCGCGCAGCGGGAGCGCGCCCTCGTCGTGGAGCGCGCCCCGGGCCCTCGTCCAGGCGGCGCGGGCGTCCTCGACGGCCTTGCGCTGCGAGGTGAGCCCGTCCTCGACCGAGCGGTCCCAGCGGTCGCGGGAGGCGTCGAACGCGGCCTGGCTCCGCTCCTGGACGTCGCCGAGGAGCCTCGCGTGGAGGGCCTGGAGCGCCTCCTCCTGCGCCTGCCCGATCGAGATCGTCGCGCCGCGCGGTCCCGCCCGGACCTCCTGCGCGGGGAGCGCGGCGAACTGGTCCGCGTCCTCCTGGGGCAGCGCGCGGAACCGCTCGCCGTCGAACCAGAGGACGAGGTGGACGACCCGCTCCTCCGAGACGATCGCGTCGAACGCGAACTTGTAGGCGAACCACCACCCCTCGCGCCCGGCGACCGCGCCGAGCGAGGCGGGCAGGTTCTTCGCCGGGACCTCGAGGAACGAGACGGCATCCTGCGGGCGCGCGCGGACCTTCTCGGCCGCGGCCTTCACGAGCTTCGCGCGCTTCGTCCGGCCGCGCGGGCCCGCCTCCGCCGCAGCGCGCGCGGCGTCCGCGACCTCCGCGACGCCGTCCGCCGCTCCGTCGAAGACCGACTCGACGAGCGCGTCCTCCTCCGCCTCGCGGCGCGCGACCGCGTCCTTCGCCTTCTGCTCGGCGATCCGGAGCTTCGAGCGGACCTCGCCGTCGAAGCGCTCGAAGAGGAGGGTGCGGGCCGCCGCGAGCCGCGCGGTGATCCGGCCGTCGAGGTCGGTGCGGAGGCGCGCGAACGCCTGGTCGATCTCCTCGCCGGACCGGCACGCCTGGTAGATGTCGAGGACCCGCTTCTCGAAGTCGATGCCGCTCCCGAGCGCGCCGAGGATCTCGTCCGACGAGCCGAAGACGCCGTCGAAGAGCGCGAGCTTCTGGGCGAGCAGCTCGTACAGCCGCGCGTCCGCCGCGTTCTGCCGGTTGAGGAAGTTGAGGACGAGGACGTCCCGCTGCTGGCCGTAGCGGTGGCAGCGGCCGATCCGCTGCTCGACGCGCTGCGGGTTCCACGGCAGGTCGTAGTTCACGACGAGGTTGCAGAACTGGAGGTTCAGCCCCTCCGCGCCCGCCTCGGTCATGAGCAGGATCTGGGTCCGGTTCCGGAACTCGTCGACGAGCGCCTGGCGCTTGTCCGTGCCGGACACGTCGCCGGACAGGCAGGTCACCGTGTAGCCCTTCGCCTCGAGGAGCCGGGTCAGGTAGTCCTGCGTCCGCCGGAACTCGGTGAAGACGACGGCCTTCTCGGGCCAGCCGCAGGCCTTGGCGACCGTGAACGCCCGGTCGAGGCCGCGGACGAGGGCGTCGCCCTTCGCGTTCACCTTGATCGTGCGGGCGAGGCGCGCGCACGCCCGCAGCTCGGTGAGCTCGGACTGCATCGCCCGGGCGGCGGCGCCGGCCCGCGAGCGGGGAGGACCGCCGTCGTCGAAGAGCTCCTCGGCCTCGTCGGCGAACCCGTCGAGGTCGAGCGCGAGGTCCGCCTGCGCGGCGCACTCGACGCCGGCGAGCTTCTGCTCGAGGGTGCCCGCGAGCCGCTCGAGCGTGGCGGCGAGCGCGAACGACGAGGAGGCGAGGATCTTCCGGTAGACGAGGATGAAGAGCGCCCGGCGCGCCTGCGGGATCGCGTGGGTGTCCTCGCGGCGGAGGTAGTCGGAGACCCGGTCGTAGAGCGACTGCTCGTCCGCGGTCGGCGCGAAGTCCTCGACCATCGACCGGCGCGCGGTGAACTTCACGTACTCCTTCACCTGCCGGCGCAGGGTCCGGACCACGACGGGCGCGAGGCGGGCCTTGAGGTCCGCGGCCTTGTCCTCGTCGAGCTCGCCCGACGCGTACTGGAGCCGGAACGCCTCCTCGGTCCCGAGCAGCGCGTCGTCGATGAACGCGGCGAGCCCGAGGAGCTCCATGAGGTCGTTCTGCAGCGGCGTCGCGGTGAGGAGCAGCTTCGGGCACTTGCGGAGCGCCTTGCGCAGCGCCTGGCCGGTGCGGTGGTCGCGCCGGTACGCGTTCCGCAGGCGGTGCGCCTCGTCGATGACGGCGACGTCCCACGGGACCCGCTCCACCTCGGCCGCCCGCATCGCCGCGAACGGGTGCGAGCAGATCACGATGCCGCCCGTGTCGAACGGGTTCGTCCGCAGGCCGCTCTTCTCCGCGGCGCGCACCGAGTCGCCGTCCACGACGTCCGAGTCGAGCCCGAACTTGCTCGAGAGCTCGTCGCGCCACTGGGCGCGGAGCGAGGCGGGCACGAGGATGACCGCGCGCCCCTTCCCCTCGGCGGCGAGCTGCGCGAGGACGAGCCCCGCCTCGACGGTCTTGCCGAGCCCGACCTCGTCCGCGAGGACGGCGCCGCCGGTGGGGAGCGACGCGAGCGCGAACGCGGCCGCCTCGATCTGGTGCGGGTTCAGGTCGACGGCGGAGTGGGCGAGCGCGGGCGTGAGCCGCGAGGCGCCGCCGCCACCGCGCGCCGTGAGCGCCTCGGCGGCGATGCGCTGGTGGAACCCCGAGAGCTTCGGGCGATCGGCCCGCGCGCGTGACACGACCTGCAACACCCCGCCCATCCCGCCGCCTCCCGACCCCGCCGAGGCACCCGCCGTGCCCATTCGCCAGACCCGACTTCGTCCGGCATCCTTCGATACCGCCTAAGACTGTAGCAGCAACTCGATCCCAGGTGCAGTCCCGCGGTACCTTTAGGTTCCCGGACCGGGACCCCGGCCGAACGAGCGCCGTGCGACGGCCAGCGGAGGTGACGTGAAGTTCACTTGCGAACAGTGCGGGAAGCGGTTCGCGAGCGTGGACGATCCCACGCCCGGACGCGTGTACCGCATCAAGTGCAAGTGCGGGAACGTCATCCACATCACCTCGCCGCACGCCGACGGGGCCGCGACGAAGGCCGGCGGCGGGCTCCCTCCGCTCGATCGTCCGCGCATCACGGGCGCGACGCCGGCCGCCGCCGCGATGCCGCCGATCCCGGCGCCGCCGCGCTCCGCGATCTCGGCCGGTGACGCCTCCGT
>JAHWYA010000369.1 GCA_020028115.1 Anaeromyxobacter sp. | reverse complement strand
GGCGTCTCGCGCCGCCGCCTCGAGGGCGCGATGGCGGCCGGCTGGATGCCGGCGCTCGCGGAGCGGCTCGCGTCGGGCGGGCACGTCCTCGGCTCGTCGCGCAGCGGCGCGCCCGCGTCGACCCCCGCGTTCCAGGCGGCGCTGTTCTACGGCGTCGCGCCGTCCGTGCCCGGGTTCGTCTGGTTCGACCGGGAGACCCGGCGCGAGGTGCGCATGGACCGGCCGGAGGACGCGGCCCACGTCGAGCGGCGGCTCGCGGCGGCGGGCCCCGGGCTCCTGCGCGGCGGGGCCGCCTACTTCTCCATCTTCTCGGGGGGCGCCTCCGCCCCGCACTTCTGCCTGTCGGGGCTCGCCGGGAACCTCGCGCTCGACGTGGCCGCGCGCCGCCTCGGCGCATGGGACGCCGTCGCGTCGATCCTCGCCCACTCGGTCACCGCCACGCGGACCGCGGTGCGCCTCGCGCACGACGTCGGCCACGGCCTCGTCGACGGGCTGCGCTGGTCGCTCGCCCTCGGCCGCGTGCAGCACGAGCCCCGCTTCCTCTCCCACCGCGTGCTCGTGGGCGGCCTCCTGCGCGAGCTCGCGGTGCAGGGGATCCTCGTCGACCTGTCGCGCGGGACCCCGGTCGTGTTCGTGGACTTCCTCGGCTTCGACGAGACGGCGCACCGCCGCGGCCCCGGCTCGCAGGCGGCGCTCCGGTGCCTCGCCGCGATCGACGAGGCCCTGGCGGCGATCCTCGCCGCCGCCGACGCGGTCCCCGAGCTCGGGTACGAGGTGCACGTCTTCTCCGATCACGGCCACGTGCGGACGCGGCCCTTCGAGGCGCTCGCGGGCGCGTCGCTGCCGGACTGGGTCGCGTGCGCGGAGCACGGCGATCCCCTGCCCCGGCTCCCCCTCGGCGGCGTCGGCCGCGGCCTGCTGTGGGGCCGCGCGGGCGCCAAGCGCGCGAACGGGGTCGCGGTCGCGGAGGCGGGGGACCTCGCGCACGTCTACTTCCTGGAGGACCGGGGCCCGCTCCCCCTCGAGGCGCTGCGCGCGCGCCACCCGCGGGTCCTCGACGCGCTCTCCGGCAATCCGGCCGTCGGCCTGCTCGCGGTCCGCGGCGGCGCGCGCGGGTTCGCCCTCGTCCGCGGAGCGCGGCTCGACCTCGCCAACCCGCGCGACGTCGCGCGCCTCCCCCACCCCGAGCCGTCGCTCGTCGGGCGCTATCTCTCCGACCTCGTCTCGCTGCGGGACTCGGGCGACCTCGTCGTGCAGGGCTGGCGCGGCGAAGGGAAGGAGAGCGTCGCGTACGCGTGGGAGTTCGGGTCCCACGGCGGCGTCGCGCCGGAGGAGCTCGACTGCTTCTTCGCGCACCCCGCCTCGTCGCCGCCGCCGCGCCGGGGGAAGCTCTCTCCGGCGGACCTCCACGCGTGGTTCGAGGGGCTGCGGGGCCGCCCCGGAGCGCACTGAGGCCGGGATGCGGGTCGTCTCCTGGAACGTCCACGGGATGATCGGCCGCGACGGGCGCCACGACCCGGAGCGGATCGCGCGGGTGATCGAGGCGCTGCGGCCCGACATCGCCGGGCTGCAGGAGGTCGGGGCGGCCGCGCTCCCGCCGGGCTTCGGCGACCCGGCCGAGTTCCTCGGGCGCCTCGCGCGGATGGAGAGCGCCTTCGGGCGGACGATGGCGCACCGGCGCGGCGGCCCCGGCTCGGCCTACGGCAACGCGGTCCTGTCGCGCTGGCCCATCCAGGCGGTCCGCAGCTACGACCTGTCGGTGCCCGGGCGCGAGCCGCGCGGCTGCGTCCGCGCCGACGTCGAGCGCGACGGCGTGGTGGTCCACTTCTTCGCGGCGCACCTCGGCCTCGACTGGCGCGAGCGGCGCCGCCAGGCCTCGCAGCTCCTGTCCGCGGACATCCTGCGCGACACCGCCCTCGCCCACCCGCTCGTGCTCGTCGGCGACTTCAACTCGCTCTCCAACCGCTCGGCCGTCCCCCGGTGGTTGCGGCGCCAGCTCGTCGACTGCGCGCTCGCGGCGCGGAACGAGGCGCCGACGTTCCCGTGCCGCTTCCCCCTGTTCCGGCTCGACCGGTGCTACGTGGACGCGGCGTTCCGCGTCGCGCAGGTGGAGGTGGATCGCTCGCCCCTCGCCCGGCGGGCCTCCGACCACCTGCCGGTCGTCGTGGAGCTCGAGCTCGTGCCGGGCGCCCGGCGCCCGCCCGCCGCCCAGCCGATCGAGACCGCCGGCGTCGTCACGACCGTCGCGGCGCGGGATCGCCCGGCCGGGTGATCGTGACCGCCCGGCCGGATGCGCATGCTTGCGTCGGGCGGGAGGATCTCGACATGGCGATGACCTGGAAGGCGATGCGGAACGCGCTCGACACGGACGATCTCCTGGAGCGCGTGGGGCTCGAGCGGCGGACGCCGGCGGGCGACATCATGACGGGCCTCGGCCTGTTCGCCGTGGGCGTGCTGGTCGGCGCGGGGCTCGGGCTCATGTTCGCGCCGAAGCGGGGGGACGAGATCCGGTCCGCGCTCAACGAGGCGTGGCGGAACCGCGGCCGGCGCAGCCCGGACTTCCAGCAGGACCTCGGCGTCGAGGGCGGCGTGCCGCCGTCGACGGCGTCCGGGCACTAGGACGCCGCGCCGCCCTCGGGCGTGGGATCCGCCGTCCGCGCGCCGTCGGGCGCCGTTACCGCGGCGATCCGCGCCCAGAGCGCGTCGGCGCCCGTCCCCTCCACCGCGGAGAACGGGACCACCTCGCCGCGGGCGAGGCCGAGGTCCTTCTCGGCGGCGCGCAGGGCGGCGCCGACGCGCGTGCGCGCGAGCTTGTCGGTCTTCGTGGCCGCGACGATGACCCGCCGCCCGCCGGTCCGGAGGAACGCCAGCGCGTCGAGATCGCCCTCCGAGGGCGGGTGGCGCGCGTCCACGATGAGGACGACCGCCCGCAGCACGTCGCGCTCGCGCAGGTAGTCCTCGATCATCGCGGCCCAGCGATCGCGCTCCTCCTTCGAGACCTTCGCGTACCCGTAGCCGGGCAGGTCGCAGAACCGGATCGGGCGCGGGCGCGCGGCGGGCGTCGGCCGGACCGCCACGTCGAAGAACTGCAGCGCGCGGGTGCGGCCCGGGGTCTGCGAGACGCGGGCGAGCCCCTTCCGCCGGGTGAGGGCGTTCAGCATCGACGACTTCCCGACGTTGGAGCGCCCGACGAAGGCGACCTCCGCCGCCGGGCCGCGCGGCCACTCCTCCGGCCGGGTTGCGGTCTTCGCGAACTCGGCCGACACGACCTGGACCGCCACGAGGCCTCCTTCACTTCCGCGCCGGAGGGGCCGGCGGCGGGTCTTCCCAGTGCTTGATGAGGGGGAGCTTCCGAGCGTACTCGAACCGCACCAGGCTCGGGGTGGACTCGGTGTGGCAGCCCGCGCACGCGCGCTCGCCAGGCTCCGCGAGGCCGACCGCGCGCGCGAGCTCGGGGTCGCGCATGACGTAGGGCGCGGAGTACTGCCGGCCGGGGCCATGGCAGGCCTCGCACGACACGCCCGAGATGCCGTCCTCGAGGTCGGGCGCGTGGCAGGAGAGGCACCGGCGGTCGCCG
>JAHWYA010000368.1 GCA_020028115.1 Anaeromyxobacter sp. | reverse complement strand
CGTGCCCCCACCGTTCCCCGGCCCGGCGCCGGTCCCGCTCCCGCTCGACCCCGGATCGATGATCTCCTGGAGGCTCGTGGCGATGACCTTGAGCCGCGAGGACAGCTCCTCGACGTTGGTCGTGATGCGGCCGATCTTGTCCTTGTCCCGGTGGGAGATGTCGCGGAGGTCCGCGGTGAAGTCCTTCGCGTTCGCGATGAGGTCGGCGACGTTCTGCTCGTTCCTCGCGATCGCGTCGTCGATCCGCCGCGTCGCGGAGGCGAGGTTCTCGACGATCTCGCGGAGCCCCTTGTCGCCCGCGACGGTCTGGGCGAGGTCGCCCGTGACCGCCTGCACGTCGGCCGCGATCTTCGCGAGGCTGTCGAGGAGCTGCTGCACGCTCGTCGCCTCGCGGATGCAGGTGATGTTCCGCTGGTCCTCGGGCAGCGACGAGAGGAGCGGCTTCTGCGGGCTCCCCGGCTGCACCTCGAGGAGGGCGTCCGGCAGGAGCGCCGACGGGAAGGTCTTGGTGAGGCACGCGTCGGTGTGGAGCTCGATCCCGTTCTTCACGCGGATGTCGAGCTTCGCCTTCGCGCCCTCGAGCGAGATGCCGGTCACCTCGCCGACCTGGATGCCCGCGATCTGCGCGCGGCTCTTCCAGGAGATGCCGGTCGCGTCGGAGAAGTAGGCGTGGACGAGGTAGCTGTCCTTCTCGGAGTAGCCGCCCTTCCGGAAGAAGGTGAGCGCGAAGAGGAACGCGATGCCCGTGGCGGCGGCGAGCACCCCCACGGCGAGCGCGCGGTTCCAGGTCGGCTTCACGGGTGTCGAACCTCGGGCATCACGCGCGTCCCTCTCTCACTGCTTCGCGAACCACGTCGAGAGGAATCGCTGCACGAACGGATCCGTGCTCCGCCGGACCTCCTCCGGTGTTCCCTCGGCTGCCAGGTGTCCATCGTAGAGCACGGCCATCCGGTCGGCCACCTTGAAGGCGCTCGCGATGTCGTGGGAGATGACCATGCTCGTGATCTGCAGCTTCTGCTTCGCGTGCAGGATCATCTGGTCGACGTAGTCGGTGGTGATGGGATCGAGGCCGGTGGTCGGCTCGTCGTAGAGCACGACCTGCGGGTCGGACACGAGGGCGCGCGCGAGGGCGACGCGCTTGCGCATGCCGCCGGACAGCTCTGAGGGCCAGCGGTTCAGGACCTCCTCGCCGAGGTCGACGACCTCGAGCTTCTCGACGACGCGCGCCCGGATCTCGTCCGGCGACTTCCGGTCGCGCCACCCCTTCTCGGTGAGCGGGAACGCGACGTTCTCGAAGACCGTCATCGAGTCGAAGAGCGCGGCGCCCTGGAACACCATGCCGAAGAGCTGGCGGGCGTCCGTGAGCGGCTTCCCATCGAGCCTCGAGATCTCGACGCCGTTCACGCGCACGAGGCCGCGGTCGGGCTTGAACAGCCCGATCACGTGCTTCATGAGCACCGTCTTCCCGGAGCCCGACCCGCCGAGCACGACGTAGGTCTGGCCCTTCGGGATCGACAGGGTGATCCCCTTCAGCACCTGGTTCGTCCCGAAGGACTTCCAGAGGTCTTCGACCTCGATCACGTCAGGTCCCCACCGAGATGAAGGTGATGACGTAATCCGCGAGGAGCACCGCGATCGAGCTCATCACGACCGCCCGGGTGGTCCCCTCGCCGACCCCCTTCGCGCCGCCCGCCGCGGCGTACCCGCGCCAGGTGGTGATGACGGAGACGATCGCGCCGAACACCACCGCCTTGTAGAGGCCGTGGAGGATGTCCGCCGGATCCATGAACTCGCGGGTGTGCTCGAGGAACGGGCCGATCGGGATGCGGGCCACGTAGACGCCCATCACGAACCCGCCGGCGTACCCGATCACGTTGAAGAGCATGGTCAGGAGCGGGAACATCACGATCGCCGCGATGATCCGCGGCACGACCAGGTACTGGATCGGGTTCACCGCCATCGACTCCATGGCGTCGATCTGCTCCGTGACCCGCATCGTCCCGAGCTCGGTCGCGATGGCGCTGCCCGCCCGGCCGGTCACCATGAGCGCCGTGAACACCGGCGACAGCTCGCGGGCGAGCGAGAACGCGACCGAGCCGCCGACGTACCCCTCGGCGGCGAACTGCTTCAGCGCGTAGTTCATCTGCAGCGCGAAGACCATGCCCGCGGAGAGGCCGGTCGCGCCGACGATGAACGCCGACCCGACGCCGATGAAGGCCATCTGCGCCACGACGAGCTCCAGGCGGAACGGGGGCCGGACGGCCCACGCGACCACCTCGAGCGCGAACAGGATCATCCGGCCGAAGTCTTCGAGCGCGGCCTGCAGCCTTCGCATGCGGCGGCATTCTCGCACGGAGGGCGCTGGCCCGCTGCATTTCGCCCCCGCGCCGGGAAATCGGCGCGCACGTCGCGCGGGTCGCCGCTATACTGCGCCGCCCTATGGTCAAGGTCGGCGGCGAGGTGGACGCGTTCTGCACGAAGTGCGAGCTCACGCTCGCTCACACGGTCCACGCGGTGGTGGCGGGGCGGCCGATCAAGGTCGAGTGCAACACCTGCCACGGCGTCCACCGCTACCGCGGCTCGATCGGCGCGACGTCCTCCGCGCGCGCGGCGCCGAAGGGCGAGAAGGCGGTCCGCGCCCGGCCCGAGGTGGTCGGGTTCGAGACGCTCCTCGCCGGCAAGGACCAGGCGCGCGCCCGGCCGTACTCGCCGAAGGAGACGTACGCGGTGGACGACGTCGTCGACCACGCGCTCTTCGGGCGCGGGTTCGTCTCCGCGGTCCGCGACGGCGGCAAGCTCGAGATCACCTTCCGCGCGGACGTGAAGCTCCTGATCCACGGCCGCGCCTGACGCGCTCCCGCGCGCGGCCGCGCTCCCGCGCCGCGACTTGGCCCGGCGCGGCCCTTCCGGTACGGTGCCCTCCGGAGGGACGACCTCGATGCTCCGCACCACCACCGCCGCGCTCGCCGCCGCGCTCGCCATCCTCGCCGCGTGCTCGAACAAGCCCGCGCCCGCGGGCGCCGACGCCCCGGGCGCCGTCGCGCCCGCCGCCCAGGGGTCCACCCCCGCGTTCGTCAGCGCGGCCACCACGCTCCGGCGCGAGCCCGCCGACGCCGCGCGCGTCCCCGGCCCCGCCGGCAAGGACGTCGTGAACGCCCTCGCCGTGCTCCAGCGCGGGGAGCGCGTGACCATGGTCGAGGCCCGGGAGGACTGGGCGAAGGTCCGGACCTCCGACGACCGCGACGGGTGGCTGAAGCGCGGGGCGCTCCTCGAGGGCGAGGGGGTCGCCGAGGCGACCGTGCTCGCCGGCGCGGACGTCTTCGACCGGCCCGACCTGCTCGCCGCCAACGCGAAGCGGCGGATCGAGCCGGGCACGCTCCTCCTCGTCGTGAAGGCGAAGCCCCCGTTCACCGAGGTGAACGTCTCCTCGGGCCCGAACGCGTGGGTCCTCTCCGAGCGGCTCACGACGGCGGCGCGCGAGGTGTCGGTCGCGAAGCTCGCCGAGAAGGCGCGCTGGCTCGTCCGCAGCGGGAAGCCCGACGAGGCGAAGCAGATGCTCGCCCTCGCGCGCGAGCACTT
>JAHWYA010000367.1 GCA_020028115.1 Anaeromyxobacter sp. | reverse complement strand
CTTCGGCCCCAAAATCGGGATGCACTCCACGTCCGACCAGACGCTCGCCCGCGCAGGAATCGCGGGCTCGGCCGCCGCCTCGCAGGCCACGGCCCCGCGGCCCGATGCGGAGTCGCAGCGCGGGAGGATCCACCTCTCCTGGCTCGTCCAGCTCCACTGGTGGGCGATCCTCGGCCAGGCGGTCGTCATCGTCGCCGCGGACGCGATCACCGGGATCACGCTGCCGTCGACGACGCTCGTCGGCCTGCTCGTCATCGAGGTGTTCGGCAACTTCGCCCTCGGCGCCTGGGCCGCCCGCGTCCGCGTCACCGACGCCGCCATCGCGGCCGTGATGCTGCTCGACGTGGGCGTCCTCACGGTGCTCCTCGACCTCACCGGCGGCGCCTCGAACCCTTTCGCCACGCTGTACGTCGTGAACGTGGCCCTCGCGGCGGTGCTCCTCCCACCGCGGTGGTCGTGGGGGCTCATGGCGGCGAGCCTGATCGCGTTCGGCGGGCTCTTCGTCCACGAGGCGTTCGTGGGGCCGTCGCACCACGTGCGCCTGCTCCTCGAGCCGGGGCTCGTGATGCAGGCGCATCTGCGCGGGCTGTGGGTCGCCGTCGCGCTCACCGCGATCTTCGTCGTCTTCTTCGTGCAGCGGGTCTCGAGCGCGCTCGCGGACCGCGAGCGCGAGCTGCAGGAGGCCCGCGAGCTGGCTGGACGGCGAGAGAAGCTCGCGGCGCTCGCGACCCTCGCCGCCGGCGCCGCGCACGAGCTCGGCACGCCGCTCGGGACGATCGCGATCGTCGCCAAGGAGCTCGAGCGCGCGCTCGGCGCGGACGAGCGGCCGGAGGTCCGGGAGGACCTGAGGCTCGTGAAGGACCAGGTCGGCCGCTGCCGGGAGATCCTGAACCGGATGTCCGCCCACGCCGGCGAGCACGCCGGCGAGCCGCTCGAGCGCGTCGCCGCCGAGGCGTGGCGCGACGCCGCCCTCGACGGGCTGCCGCGTCGCGAGCGGGTCACCGTCGAGCGCCTCGATCCGGCCGCGGCGGTGATCGGGCCGCCGCGCGCGCTCGGCGACGCGCTGCGCGGCCTGCTGAAGAACGCGCTCCAGGCGTCGACCGCCGACGCGGCCGTGTCGCTCGCGATCGTCGCGGAGCGCGGACGCGTCCGCGCCGCTGTGAAGGACCGCGGGCCCGGGATGCCCCCCGAGATCCTCGCTCGCGTCGGCGAGCCGTTCTTCACCACGAAGGGACCGGGAGATGGGATGGGGCTCGGTCTCTTCCTCACCCGCGCGCTCGCCGAGCAGCTGGGCGGCGAGTTCCACATCGCCTCGCGCCCCGGAGACGGGACCGAGGCGTGGATCGATCTGCCGGCGGCGAACGCCGCCGAGAGGAGCACGTCATGAACGCCGAAGTGACCCGCGAGAGCCTCCCGAACATCCTCCTCGTCGACGATGACGAGGTCCTGCGCGAGCGGCTCGCCACGGCGATCCGCTCCCGCGGCTACGAGGTCCGCACCGCCGGGTCGAGCGACGAGGCGCTGCGCGAGGTGGCGAAGGACTCGCCCGAGATGGCGGTGCTCGACCTCCGCATGCCGGGCGGCAGCGGCCTCGAGCTGCTCCGCGAGCTGAAGCGCCAGGACCCCGCGACGCGCGTCCTGATGCTCACGGGCTACGGCTCCATCGCGACGGCGGTCGAGGCCGTACGCGAGGGCGCCATCGGCTACCTCCCGAAGCCCGCCGACGCGGACGAGATCCTCGCCGCCCTCGCGGGCACGAACACGGCGAAGGAGAAGGGCATCGACACCCCCTCGCTCGCCCGGGCGGAGTGGGAGCACATCCAGCGCGTCCTGTCGGACTGCGGCGGGAACATCTCCGAGGCCGCGCGTCGCCTCGGAATCCACCGCCGCTCGCTACAGCGGAAGCTCCACAAGTACCCGCCGACGCGCTAGGCCGCCGGGCTGGACCATGTGCTCCCTGTTCCCCGGCCGGGAGGCGGCGAATCCTTTTACGCGCGGCAGGATCTGACTGTCGTGAGCCCGCGGCCGAACGGATCGGCCGGGGCGGCGAGAGGGTTCCAATGGGTAACGCGACGGTCGAGGTCACGAGCGCCAACTTCAAGCAGGTCGCCGAGAAGGACGGGATCGTCCTGCTCGACTGGTGGGCCGCCTGGTGCGGGCCGTGCCGCGCGTTCGCGCCGACGTACGAGAAGGTCGCCGCGAAGCACCCCGACGTCACGTTCGGGAAGATCGACACGGAGGCGAACCCGGATCTCGCGGGCGCCTTCGACATCCGCTCCATCCCGACGCTCATGATCCTGCGCGACAAGGTCCTCCTGTTCTCGCAGCCCGGCGCCCTGCCCGAGGCGGCGCTCGAGGACCTCATCCGGCAGGTCCGCGCCCTCGACATGGAGAAGGTCCGGGCGGAGCTCGCGGCGCAGCAGCAGAAGGACGCGCAGCGCCCCGCGTAGCGAGCGCACCGCGAGGAAGTGGAAGGGCGGACGGCCTCGCGGCCGCCCGCCCTTCGCGCTTCACCGTGCGTCGCTAGTAGCCCTTGCCGGCCCCCGACGACCCGCTCGAGCCCGAGGAGCCCGGGGTCGACGAGCCGGAGCTGCCGGAGGACCCGGAGCTGCCGGGGCTGGTGGAGGAGCCGGAGCTGCCCGGGCTCGTGGAGGAGCCGGACCCTGAGCTCATGACGTCGATGCGCTGGATCTGGCCGGAGCTCGAGAGGCTCGCGCGGACCTGATCGCCTTCCTTGATGTCGGAGAACGTCGCCGACTTGCCGTCCTTCATGACCTGCGTCGACTCGCTCGCCTTGAGCTGGATCGAGAGCTGGTTCTTCGCCCTGTCGACCTTCTCGACCTTGCCGGTGACCTGCTGCTGGCTCGAGCTCGACGCCGTGCCGCCCGAGGACCCGAGGCTGCCGGACGAGCTGGACCCGCCGAGCGAGCCCGAGTCGGACGACGAGCTGGACGAGCCGCCCATCGAGCCCGAGGAGCCCGACGAGCCGGTGCCTCCCATCGAGCCGGACGAGCCCGAGGAGCCCGCGCCGGACTTCGACGGATCGGACGAGGACGCGCCGGACTTCGACGGATCGGACGAGGACGCGCCGGACTTCGACGGATCGGACGAGGACGAGCCGGACGACGACCCGGACGAGCCCGACGCCGACTGCGCGCTCGCCGGCAGCGCGATGAGCAGGCCCGCGACCCCGAGTCCTGCGACGATTCCCTTGGTGGTGATCTTCATGTGTGTTGCCCTCCCGACTGCTCGCTCCGTTGGAGACGGACCAGGCACCCCGCCCAGGACGTCTGTTGGCCACCTAACGCTAGTGCTCGTCGGGGGAGGCGACAGACGGGGCGCGGGGGCGCGCGCGGCGCCGTGAGAGCCCTCGGCGGTCTCGCCTCGTGCGGTGGAGCGGGCGCTCCGCCCGCGCCCCGTCACGGTCGCCGGGAGGGGCCGACCTGTCAGACCGGCTTGCTACCTGAACGGACGTATAGGTATCGTCCCGTGGAATGGAGGACCCACGCCGCATGTCGAGCGTCCCGTCGCACGAAGAGCGCCACCTCGTCCTCGCCCGCCTGCGCGCCGAGATCCGCCGGCTCGAGCACCGCCCCG
>JAHWYA010000366.1 GCA_020028115.1 Anaeromyxobacter sp. | reverse complement strand
CCGCGGTGCCGCCTCGCCGCGCCCGACGCGGCCCGCGAAGCCCTCGAACCAGGCGAGCGCCGCGGCCTCGATCGGCTGGAACGCGTGCGCGGTCGCCGGCTCGATGCCCGCGGCGGCGAGCTGCCCCCGAGGGCAGTGGCCGATCTTCGCGACGAGGACCGCGTCGCAGTCGGCGAGCGCGCGGAGCGCCACGTCGAGCGCGTCGTCCTGGCCCTCGCCGCCGATGCAGTAGGTCTCGGTGCTGCGGCGCCCGGCGAGCCGCGCCCCCTCGCGGCTCACGTCGTACACGAGGAACTCGCGCGCGTGGCCGAAGTGCTGGTCGACGAGGCCACCGCCCTTCGTCGCGACGGCGACGCGGGCCGTGAGGCTCGCGTCCACGCCCACCACCCGCAGCAGCGCCTCGCCCCGGGCGCGCTCGGCGATGGCCCGCGCCCGCGCGACGGCATCCCGCCGCTCCGCGCGCAGCTCGCGGGCGTCCCGGACCGGCCCGGGCGGCAGCTTGGAGAGCGTGAACGCGTCGAAGCGATCCTCGCCGAGCCGCCCCACCGCGTCCGCCCGGCACTGCCGGCAGTGGCGCATGAGCCGCGCGTCGATCTCGCACGCCCCCTGCACCGCCTCGAGCTCCTCCGCGGTCGGACCGCGCTGCCCCGTCACGCCGTAGTGCGTGCCGTGCTCCGGCGACGAGATGAGCGGGACGAGGTTCACGATGAACGCGCCGGCCGCCCGCACCGCCCGCGCGACGTCGGCGAGGTGCGCGTCGTTCACGCCGGGGATGACCACCGAGTTCACCTTCACGAGCACGCCCTTCTCGCGGAGGCGGGAGATGCCGAGGATCTGGCGCTCGGAGAGGATCCGCGAGGCCTCGCGTCCGCGGATCTTCCGGCCGTCCCGGACGATCCACGGGTAGATCCGCTCCCCCACCTCGGGATCGGTCATGTTCACCGTCACCGTCACGTGGCGGACGCCCAGCGCGGCGAGCCGCTCCACGTGCTCGGGGAGCGCGAGGCCGTTCGTCGAGAGGCACAGCGTGAGGTCCGGCGCGGCGCGCCGGATCCCCTCGAGCGTCGCGTAGGTCGCCTCGGGGTTCGCGAGGGCGTCCCCCGGCCCCGCGATCCCCACGACCGACAGCTCCGGGACCTCCGCCGCGACGGCGAGCACCTTGCGGATGGCGTCCTCCGGCGAGAGCCGCTCGGACACGACGCCGGGCCGGCTCTCGTTCGCGCAGTCGTACTTCCGGTGGCAGTAGTGGCACTGGATGTTGCAGGCGGGCGCCACCGCCACGTGCATCCGCGCGAAGTGGTGATGGGCCTCCTCGCTGTAGCAGGGGTGGTCCTTCACGAGCGCCGCCACGTCGGCCGGCAGCGCCGGCGGCTGGGCGTCTCCGCACCCGCGCGCGAACCCGCAGTTGGCCGCGGGCTGCTTCGCGCCCCGTGCCACGGAGCTGTCGGGGACGACCGGGAGTGGGCTCATGGGGCACCTCGGGATCGCGCGCTACGCGGCGATCGGCTCGAACGCGAACGCGTCCTTCTTGCAGGTCCGCCCGCAGGCCTCGCAGCCGATGCAGTCGGCGGCGTTCTCGACCTTCGCGAACATCTTCGCGGACTCCTCCTCGTCCACCTCCGCGGGCGCCAGCACGTCGTGCGCGCAGATCTTGATGCAGCGGCCGCACCCGATGCAGAGCTCGGGGTCGATCGCCTTCACGAACTTCGGGGTCCACTCCTTGCCGCCACGGGTCCGTCCGGTCACGTAGGACATCGTCGTCTCCTTCCTTCGCTCGTTATTCGTCGGCCGGCGCCGCCGCGGCGCCGCCGTTCATCGCCTTGCGCAGCCAGGGGGGCGGCGTCCCGCGCAGCACCTCCTGGAGCTTCGAGATCAGGTCCGCGATGGGGACCTCGGTCCCCGTCTTCATCGGGTGGATCTTCCGGGCGACGAGCTTCGCCGCCGGCGGCCCGCCGATCGCGACCGTGTAGACGATCGCGCAGCCGGCCACCGCGCTCGCCCGTGCCGCGATTCGGTCCTCCTCGTCCTCCGAAACGGGCAGCGCGCTGACCTTGTCGACCTCCACCGCCGAGTCGACGCCGACCTCCCAGATCCGGAAATCGCGGGTCTGGCCGAAGTGCTGGTCCACCGTGACTCCGTCGCTGCTCGTGAACGCGATCCGCATGGGCCTCTCCTCTGCTCGTCGTGTGCCAGGGTTCAGTTGTGCGCGAGCTTCTGGGCCTCGGTGGCACTCGCCTGGAACAGGTTCGCGACCTCGAAGACGAGGTTCAGCGTCCCGCGGTAGCCGGCCCAGACCTTGGCGTGGGCGCCGAGCCGGTCGAACACCGGGAGCCCCGCCCGCAGGTGGGCCTTCACGCCCGCCTTCGCCGCCGCCTGCCGCCCATTCGAGTTCGCGACGAGGAGGTCCGCCCCTTTCGCGGCGCTCTCGAGGTCCTCGAGGTCGCCCACGAACACCCGCTCCGAAGGGATCGCATCGAGGCCGCGGGTGCGGGTCGCGGCGATCGCAGCCTGGAGCTCGCAGCCCATCCCGGCGAGGAAGCCGGCGACGGTCTTGAGCGCGTCCGACTCGAGGGCGAGGGCCACCTTCTTGCCGCCGAACTGGTAGTGGCTGTCGACCATCGCGTCGAGGAGGCGGCTCCGCCAGCGCCGGAGCGGCTCCGGGACCGGGCGGCCGGACAGCGCGGACAGCGTCGCGACGAGGGCGTCCACCTCGGTGAGGCCGGTCGCGGAGGTGAAGCCGTGCGCCGGGATGCCGAACCGCTCCTCGAGCACGAGCGCGGCCCGCGCGAGCGAGTCCCCGACGTAGATCGTCGCGACGCTCCGCCCGGCCTTCCGGAGCTCCTCCACCGGGATCCCGCCCGTCGAGAGGGGCGAGACCTCGTCGTCGACGTGCCCGTCGAGCGCGTTCGCGAGGTCGGGGATGGTGAGCACCGCGAGGCCGAACGACTCGAGGAGCGACTTCAGCTCCTCGACGTCGGCCGGCGTGAGGTGGGCACCGGGCAGGAGGTTCACCTGCCCGAGGACCTTCTCGCCTCCCTCGGGGATCGTGGAGACGATCGCCTCGACCGCGGCGGCGTAGCCCTCCTCGAGCGAGCCGCAGTAGTCCGGCGTCGAGGCCCACACCACCGGGACCGCGGCGTGCTCCGGGCGCTCCTTGCGGAACTGGACGATGGCGCTCCGGACGTCGTCGCCCATCGTCTCGGTGAGGCCGGACGTCATGACGCCGACGACGCCCGGGTGGAACTTCTCGATGACGCGGCCGATCCCCGCCTTGAGGTTCTCCCAGCCGCCGAACACCGCGGCGTCCTCGCTCATCGCGGTCGAGTTGAGCGCGATGGACTCCTTGAAGTGCCGCGAGAGCTGCAGCCGGATGAAGGTCGAGCAGCCCTGCGCGCCGTGCAGGAGCGCCAGCATCCGGTCCACGCCGAGGTAGGCGAGGGTCGCGCCGAGGGCGGGCGAGTTCTTCTGTGGGTTCACGGTCGCCGCCTTCGCCGGGACCTTCACGCGGGAGGCGGCGAGGTCCTCCGCGAGGTGCGCCCGGGCGTGCCCAGCCGCCGCGGTGCGGGCGGCCTCGCGCGCGCCTTCGCCGAGCCCCCAC
>JAHWYA010000365.1 GCA_020028115.1 Anaeromyxobacter sp. | reverse complement strand
AGCGGGCACGCGGGCGCGAGACGGGGGCGATCGGGGCCGGCGGGGTGCCGCAAGATCGGGCGCGAGCTGCCGCGGGCGCGGGCGGCCTCATCGCCCTCGCGCGCGAGCTGCCGCGGGCGCGGGCTAGGCGATGAGCCGGAGGACGTCCTTGCGGAGCGCGCTCCGCGCCTCGCCGTCGGCGACGGAGGGCAGCGCGCGCTCGAGGACCTCGGCGGCCTTCCGGCGGAAACCGCTCTCCTCGTAGAGCCCGGCGAGGGCCCGGAGCGAGGGGAGGTGACCGGGGCTCGCCTCGGCGGCCCGCTCGAGGGCGGTCATCGCGCCGAACGCGTCGCCGGCGGCGTGGAGCGCCCGGCCGAGCTGGAACTGCGCGTCGGCCGTGCGCGGCTCCATCGCCACGGCGTCCGAGAGGACCTGGACCGCCTCACCGACCTTCTGCGCCGCGAGGAGATCCTTGCCGCGCGCGACGAGCGTCGCCTGCGTGTCGCCGTCCGCCGCCGCCGGTGCCGGGTCCGCCTCGGGGCCGCCCTCCCGCAGCGCGCGCTCGATGCGCTGGAGGAGGTCCTCCATCCGGAACGGCTTCTCGACGTAGTCGATGGCGCCGTACGAGTCGCGGGCGTCCTGCGCGAAGCGCCACCCGCGGTAGATCGCCGTCATCATGATGACGGGCACCGCGCGGGTCCGCGCGCTCGCCTTGATGCGGCGGCACGCGTCGAAGCCGTGGACCTTCGGGAGCATCGCGTCGAGGAGGACGAGGTCGGGGACGAGCTGGTCCGCCAGATCGAGGGCCTCCTGCCCGTCGACGGCGATCGCGACCTCGTAGCCCTTCGAGACGAGCAGCCGCTGGACGAGGTGCCGGATCTCCGGCTCGTCGTCGACGACGAGGACGAGCGGGGCCTTCCGAGCTGCGGCGGGCGCGACCTCCGGCTCCACCTCGATCACGATCTCGGCGTCCGGGATGGGGTCCGCCCCCTCGACGGGCTCGACGCCCGCGAGCACCGCCTCGAGGTGCGGCGCCGCGAACGCGCACGCGCGGCCCCGCCACACCGCCGCGCCGTGGCCGCGCTCCTCGTACGCCTCGGCGACCGCGCGGAGGAGCGCGCCCTGGACGGCGACGTACGGCGAGACCTCCTTGCCAGTGACGAACCGCACCTCCGCGACGACGCGGTCGTCCCAGGGGCGTGCCATCGCGAGGTGGATGCGCCCGCCGTCGAGCGACAGCGGCAGGATGAGGTCCCCCTCCGCGACCGCCCTGGGGACGAGCTCGAGCAGGTCGAGGCCCACGGCCGAGTGCGACAGGTCGACGCCGGGGACGCCGTGCTTCTCGGACAGGACCGAGGCGAGCTCCCCCTCCTCGACGCCGCGCGCGAGGAGCCGCGAGCACAGGGGCTCGCCGCGCGCCCGCGACTCGCGGTGCGCCGCCTCGACGAGCTCCACGCTCGCGAGGCCGCGCGCGACGATGAGATCTCCGATCCTGGTCGCCACCGGGCCCCCTCCCCGTCCGTGTCACGGAACTCTGACGCGTCCCGCGCGCCCGCGCCGTCCCACGATGCAGCGACCCTTCGTCGCGGGGCGATGCGGTGCCCCTCGACCGGGGGGTCACCCCACCGTGTCGGCGTAGGTCATCACGAGGTACATGACGCTCTCGCCGTCGGCGCGGCTGCGGTAGACGTGCGGAACGTCCGCCTCGAACACCATCGCGTCGCCCGCGGAGAGCAGCTCCTTCTTGCCCTCCACCTCGATCTCGACCGCGCCCTTCGCCACGACGAGGTTCTCGACCGTGCCCGGGTTGTGGGGGTCGGCCTTCTCGGCGCCGCCCGGGGCGAGCCGGAGCTCGTAGAACTCCACCCGGCGCGGCTCGTCGAACGGGAAGAGCGCGCGCGAGGTGAACGAGCCGTCGTGGCTCGTGAGGAGCTTCGCCTGCTCGGCGCGGAGCACGTGGACCCCGCCGGACCCCTTCGCGGAGATGAGCGCCGAGAACGGGACGCCGAGCGCCGACGAGATCTTCCACAGCACGTTGATCGTCGGCGCGCTCTGCCCGAGCTCGATCTGGCCGAGCATCGCGCGCGAGACGCCGGAGAGCTGCGCGAGCCGCTCGAGGGAGAGGCCGCGCTGCCCGCGCAGGCGCCGCAGGTTCGTCCCGACGACCGGGGTGAGGTCGCGCGGCGACGGGCTGGCTTCCGCCCGGTCGGCGGGCCGCGGCTCGGGCGGAGCGGCGGCGGCGCGGCCGCGCTTGCGGGTGGTCTCGCGGGCGTTCTTCATGGCCTCGATCTTTTCCGCTACAACGGAGGGGTTGTCAACGCAACCCGACCTCGCCGGCCCGTGGCGGCTGACCCTCGTCACGAACCCGGACGACTGCAACCTCGCGTGCGACATGTGCCCGTGCGGCGCCGCGCGCCGCCCCGGGCCGCCGCGCCGCATGGACCCCGCGCTCGCCGAGCGCGTCGTGCGCACCGCCGCCGCCGCGGGGGCGCGCGAGGTGATCCCGTCGACGATGGGGGAGCCGCTCCTCTGGGCCGGTCTCGACCGGCTCGTCGCGCTCTGCCGGGAGCTCGACCTCGCCCTGAACCTCACGACGAACGGGACCTTCCCCGGGCGCGGCGCGGCGGCGTGGGCCGAGCTGCTCGTCCCGGTCGCCTCGGACGTGAAGGTGTCCTGGAACGCGGCGACCCCGGCGGTCGCCGCCGCGGTGATGCGCGGGCTCGACCTCGGCCGGGCCGTCGAGGAGCTGAGGCGGTTCGCGGCGGTCCGCGACGCGCGGGCGGCGCCGGGGCGCCGGTGCCGCCTCTCCTTCCAGGTCACCGCCCAGGAGGCGAACGTGGGCGAGCTCGCCGACGTGGTGCGGCTCGCGGCGTCGCTCGGCGTCGAGCGCGTCAAGGTGAACCACCTCCAGCCGCGGTTCCCGGCGCTCGCGGCGCGGTCCCTCCGGTGGAGCCCGGAGGCGATCCGCCGGTGGAACGCCGCGGCCGCGGCCATGCGCGCCGCGGCGGAGGACGCGCGCCTCCCGTCCGGCGAGCGCGTCCTCCTCGAGAACGTCGCCGCGCTCGCGGAGGACCCCGCCGCGCCCGCACCCGCGGGGCCGTGCCGCTTCGTCGGGCGCGAGGCGTGGATCCACCCCGACGGCCGGCTCGCGCCGTGCCCGAACCCCGCCGCCGAGCGCGGCGAGCTCGGTGACTTCGGCTCGGCCGCGGACCACGGCCTCGACGCGCTGTGGGCCGGCGAGGCGCTGCGCCACCTCGTCGAGTCGTGGGAGCGACACCCGGTGTGCGCCGCGTGCAAGTTCCGGCGCCCGGGGGGGGCGTAGGCGCAGGCCCCCGGTCCACGTCCACGTCCACGTCCACCTCCACGTCCACGTCCGAGACGGAACTCGATGGCCGGGCCTGCTACGATCGTAGCCGTGTCCGTCGAGCCCTTCCCGACCGCCATCGCGCTGGCCGCGACGGGCGTCCTCCTAGCGGCGAGCGTGCTCGCGTCGCGGACGTCGGGGCGCGCCGGCGTCCCGGCCGCGCTGCTCTTCCTCCTCATCGGCATGGCCGCGGGCAGCGTCGCGGGCGTCGACTTCGACGACCACCGGCTCGCCTTCCGCTCCGGAACGGTCGCCCTCGTCCTCA
>JAHWYA010000364.1 GCA_020028115.1 Anaeromyxobacter sp. | reverse complement strand
CCGCGGCGCTCGAGGCGAACCTCGCGGCGGGGCGCGTCTCGGCGGTGGTGGGGATCGAGGGGGCGCACGCGCTGGAGGGCCGCCCGGAGCGGGTCCGCGAGCTGCGGTCCCGCGGCGTCGCGTTCATGAGCCTCACCCACCTCGGGAACAACGCGCTCGGCGGCTCGTCGTCCCCGCTCATGGGCGACCGGCCGCTCACCGCCCTCGGCCGCCGCGTCCTCGACGAGATGGCCTCCGTGCGTATGGCGGTGGATCTCGCCCACGCGTCCCCGCGGACGCTGTCCGCTGCGCTCGCGCACGGCGGCGCGCGCCCGTTCTCCTCCCACACCGGGGTCGCCGGCGTGACGCCGAGCTGGCGGAACCTCGAGGACGTCACCCTCCGCGCGATCGCCGACCGCGGCGGGGTGGTCGGCATCATCTTCGGGACGATCTACCTCGGCGGCCGAACGCTCGACGACGTCGTCCGGCACGTCGAGCACGCGCTCTCGGTCGCGGGCGAGGACGCGGTGGCGTTCGGCTCGGACTTCGACGGGCTCGTCCCGCTGCCGCGCGGGCTCCGCGACGTCACCGACGTGCCGCGGCTCGTCGAGGCGCTCGCGCGGCGCCTCCCCGGCTCGGTCGTCGAGAAGGTGGCCTGGGCGAACTGGCGGAGGTTCTTCGGAGAGGTGCTCGGGTGATGGCTACCCCGTCCTCGCGCGGCGCTCTGCCGGCGGGGAGCCGGGCAGCTTCGGGTCGAGGGTGAGCCGTCCGTCGAGGACGCCCGCGAGGAGCGCCCGGCAGGCCTCGAGCTGCTCCTTGCTCTGGAGCAGCAGCTTCACCGGCTCGCGGTTCTGGGGCTCGAGCACCAGGCGCGCCACCGCCGGCCCGTGCAGGGAGAACCGCAGGCGATCGATCCGGGCCCGCTTGATCGCGTGGAACGGCAGCTCGAAGTTCTTCGGGTGGCGGACCAGCAGCTCCGCCATCGTGCACAGCTCCAGGGCCTTCGCCTGCTCCGCCTTGCGCCGGGCCTCTCGCTTCTCGAGGAACAGCTTGTAGACGAGCACGCCGATGAGGCCGAGCTGATGCGCGAGGACGTGGCGGGTCTGACCGGAGAGCTGTCCGCCCGTCCGCACGGCGACCGCCCGGTCCGGGCCGACGAACACCTGGTACTGCACGTCGGCGGTCCAGGTGTTGCCCTGACGCGCCTCGAAAGACCCGAGGATCTTCTCCATGTCGCCTCCCAGCGAGGAGCGCACACGCTATCACGTGGAGTGCGGTCGTGGCGCCCGTCGTGGACGCGTGCGCGTGTCGCCGTCGTCTCCCGAGCAGCCCCGCGCCGTCGCGACGCCGCGCCGCTTGACGGGAGTTGATCGACCGTTTAATAGAGTTGATCGCATGATCAACTCCACGCGCCGTGCGGGCCGGAAGGTCCTCGCCGCCCCGGACGGGACCCGCACCCGGATCCTCGACGCCGCGGAGCGGCTCTTCGCCGAGCGCGGGATCGAGGCGGTCTCGGTGCGCTCCATCCTCGCCGAGGCGGGCGTCAACGTGGCGCTCGCCCACTATCACTTCGGCAGCCGTGAAGGCCTCATCGAGGAGCTGCTCCGGACCCGCATCGCGCCGCTCGTGCAGGAGCAGCTGCGCGAGCTCGACGAGGTGGACGCTCGCGGCGCGGACGCGACGCTGGAGGACGTCCTGCGCGTCTACTTCACGCCCGCCGCGCGCTGGCTCACCCAGCAGCCGCGGTTCGGCCGGATCCTCGCCCAGCTCCAGACGTCTCCGAGCCCGGAGATCCAGGAGATGGGGCGTGACGCGTTGAGGAAGGTGGTCACCCGGCTCGGCGAGGCCGTGGTGAAGCGGCTCCCCGGCCACGTCGATCCCAAGCGGTTCTTCCTGCGGTTCTACCTCCTCGTCGGCGGGCCGTCCTTCCTCTCGGGGATGTGGGACCACCTCCGCAGGTCCGCGCGCCGCCACCTGGACCCCGAGGCCGTCCTGGACCCGGGATGGATCGCCGACGAGCTCGTCGCCTTCAGCGCGGCCGGGCTTCGCGCCCAGGCGGGAACGCACGCGGGGGAGCGGACATGACGGATGTGCGGGACGTGCTCGCGATCGAAGCTGGAAGGGAGCTGCCGCCGCCCGCCGGAGGAAAGGCGCTCGGGCTCCGCGACATCGCGCGGGCCGGACTGCCGGTCCCGCCGGCGTGGGTCGTGCTCCCCGGGGCGGCAGACGGCGCGCTCTCCGACCTCGCAGCGACGCTGTCGTCGCGAGGGGTGACGCGCGTCGCCGTTCGGAGCTCCGCGGCCGGCGAGGACGGCGATCGCCACAGCTTCGCAGGAATTCACGAGACCGCGCTCGGCGTGCGGGTCGAGGGGCTCGGTGCGGCGGTGGCGATGGTCGCGGCTTCCGCGCAGAGCGAGCGCGCCCTCTCGTACCGCCGGCAGCGCGGCCTTCCCCCGCCGTCGGGCCCGTGCGCGGTCGTGGTGCAGGAGATGGTCGACGCCGAGTGGGCGGGAGTCGCCTTCGGTCGCGGCGACGGCCTCCTCGTCGAGGCGGTCGAGGGGCTCGGCGAGGTGGCGGTGAACGGCGTCGCCACGCCGGAGACGATCGAGCTCGCGCGCGACGGGGCGGCGTGGCGGATCGTCCGCCGGTGGCCGCGGCGGCAGGCCGTCGCGCTCCGGCCCGCGCCGTCGCGCGTTGAACGCGTCGCGCTGACCGGCCCCAGGCCGGAGCTGCCGCACCGGCTGGCGCTCGAGATCGCCGCCGGGGTGGCGGCGCTGGAGCGCGCCCGCGGCGGGCGGCTCGACGTCGAGTGGGCGGCGCGGGGGGAGGACGTGACGTTCTTGCAGGCGCGTCCTCAGACCCGCCCGCTCTTGGCGGGGCTCCCGCCGGGCGAGGTCTGGACGCGCACCAACCTGCGGGAGCTGTCGCCGGAGATCGGCAGCGCCTTCGCCCCCCTCGGGGCGGCCGCTCCCCGCGCTCCGCCGATGCGCGATGATGCCGCCCGTGGCGACCTCGCCTCGCCGGTCGACGCCGTCGGCGCGTCGCGAGCCGTCCCGGCTCCTGTTCCCGCTCGGCGCCCTCCTCGGCGTGCTCTCCGTGCTCCCCTTCACGCTGCGCGGCGCCGGCGGCGGCGCGCTCGGCCTCTTTCACCCCGTCGCGCAGACCCTCGGGTTCCTCACCTGCTTCGCCCTGGGCTTCCTCTACACGGTCGTCCCGCGCCTCACGCGCACCCGCGGGCCGGACGGGTGGGATCTGCTCGCCGGGATCGCCGGGCCGCCGGTCATGGTGGCGAGCGCGTGGGTCAACGCCACCGCCGTGCCGTACCTGCTCTGGTCCGCCATCGTCGCGGTGGCGATCCAGTTCACCGTCACCCGGCTCCGGGTCGCGCCGGACCGTGGCGCCCACCCCGCCGCCTACGCGTGGCTGCCGCTCTCGCTGGCCGCTGGACTGACCGGGGCCCTGCTCATCGCCGCCGCGCCGCACGTCGCGCGCGACGGGGCGCCTCGCGTCTGGGCGATCGGGCGCGGGCTCCTCTCGCAGGGCCTCGCCGCAGGGCTCGTCCTCGGGCTCGCCGGCGCCGTCGCCCGCCGCTGGGGGCGGACCGAGACGGACCCGGCGCCGTCCCTCCC
>JAHWYA010000363.1 GCA_020028115.1 Anaeromyxobacter sp. | reverse complement strand
CCCAGCCAGCGGATGCCGCCCGCGGCGGCCCCCTGCCCACCGTCCGGCCACGGTTCGCCCGCCGGCTGCGCGGCGGCCGGGTCGGCGCGGGCGAGCGCGAGGAGGGCGAGGGCGAGGGTCAGAGGCCGCATGCGATGTCGGCCACGTAGGCGAATCCGTTCGAGGGCGGGCACAGCTCCACCCCGGGACCGATGGTCGTGCTCGACGCCGGATCGAACTGGAACACGCGGCCCGAGTTGCGATCCCCAACGTAACCGGCGCCGCCGCAGAACGCGAGCTTCCCGGGGGCCTGGGTCGAGTCCCCTGCGACGACGGGCAGCACCTGCGCGACGGAGCCCGAGAGATCGACCGGGACGATGCCGCCGCCCTGGATCGTGACGTCCGGCCAGCTCGAGTAGTCGAACGCGCCGCAGGTCACGTACAGCTTGCCGCCGTGCGCGGCCACGTCGGCGGGGTTGAGGCAGCCCGGCCCGAGGTCGATGAGCCCGTTCGCGGTCCCGGCGAACGCGGCGTCGAAGTCGACGGTGGAGGTGTTGATCGCGGCGAGCCGGCCGGTGCTCCCGGCGGGCGGGTTCCAGTACGCGTCGAGGTTCCAGAGGCTGACGAAGGCCCGCCCGCCGGCGACGGTGATGCGCGACGGCTTCGCGCTCGCGCCGGGGCTCGCGAGCGGCGACACATCGAGGCGCGCGACCTCGGTCGTGCACGGGCGCGCGTGTGCGCCGAGCGCGCACGCGGGGACCTGCGAGACGTCGAGCACGACCACCTCGCCGCGCGTGTTGAGCGCGACGTAGGCGCGGTCCCCTCCGTCGAAGGCGATGCCCTGCGGGTTGGGGTTTGCGTCACCGGGCGGGGCGAAGCGGACCTCGTCCACGATCGCTCCGCTCGGCGCGACGATGAGCAGGGTCCCGAGCGAGGAGTGCGCGACGTAGAGGAGGCTGTCGTGCTCGGCGAGGAACTGGATGTCGGGGGAGGGCACCGAGGTCTCGAGCACCTTCGCGAGCCGGCGGCCAGGGGGATCGAAGCGGAGCGTCGCGAGCGTCTCCGCGCCCCCCGGCCGCGCGCTCGCCACCGCGAGCACGTCGCCCGCCCAGGCGAGCCCGATCGGGCCGGGCGCGACGGGGACGGGGATCCCCGCCGCCTTGAGCGCGCCGGTCGCCTCGCGGATCTCGTCGGAGTTGAAGCAGGCGAGGTAGAGGTCCGCGACGCAGCGGCCCGCCGTGCAGCGCTCGTTCGAGCCGCAGCTCCGGCCGCAGGCGCCGCAGTTCTGCCGGTGCGTCTGGAGGTTCACGCAGGCGCGGCCGCACGCGATCTGGCCGGTCCCGGCGCAGGCGCTCGCGCACGAGGTGCTCCCTCCGTCGCTCGCGGTGCAGAGGAGCCCGCCGGCGCAGGCGCTGTCGCACGCGCCGCAGTGCGCGGGATCGCTCTCGACGTCCACGCAGGCGTCGCCGCAGGTCGTCGGCCACGGGCAGAAGCAGCGGCCGCCGTCGCAGGACTCGCCCGCGCCGCAGGCGCGGCCGCACCCGCCGCAGTTCGCGGGGTCCGTGGCGGTCGAGGTGCACTGGCCGTCGCACAGCGCGAGATCGCTCGAGCAGGTCTTCTCCTTGTCGCAGCCCGCGGCGAGGGCGAGCAGGAGCAGGGGGACGAGGCTGCGCGTGAGTCGCTTCATGGTCTCTCCGTGGTGGGTGCACCCGCACGCAGCGTCACGAGGATCGTCCGTCCGGGGAGGGGGTAGCCGAAGCTGTCGTCGAGAGTGCGATCGTCGAGGAGGTTCCGGACCTCGACGTGGAGCCGGAGGCCCGCGGCTCGCCAGAGGCGGACCGAGGCCCCGGCGCCGAAGGTGACCACCTCGCCGATGGGGGCGGTGCGACCGAAGGCGAGCCACTGGCGCGAGATCCACTGCGCCTCGCCGTGGGCGCCGGCGGCCGCCCCGCCCACGCCGACGCGGGCGTAGAGCCGGTGGCGAGGCTTGCGGGGGAGGTCGACGCCGAGGGCCCTCACGGCCTCGTCGTCGCGCCCGCGCAGCACCTGCGAATCCGTGAACGTGTAGGCGAGCTGGGACGAGAGCCCCGCGACGCGGCGCAGCGGCGCCGTGACGAGCTCCGCCTCGAGGCCGCGCACGAGCGACTTGTCGGCGTTCACCGGCGTCATCCGGCGAAACGACGCCGCCTGGTACACGACGAGGTCGCGGTACACCGTCGCGAACGCGCCGAGCGAGGCGGTCCCGAGCGCCCCCTGCGCCACGAGGGCGGCATCGCCCCCGATGCCGATCTCGGGCCGCAGCGCCGGGTTCGGCGCGACCACGCCCTGCTGCAGGTACAGCTCCGCGAAGCTCGGGACCCGGTAGGTGCGCCCGACGCTCGCGCGGAGCGACAGCGGGCCCGCGAGCGGGACCGCGCCGCCGAGCTTGGCGGACACGCCCGCCTCGGCGCCCGTCCGCTCGAGCCGTACGCCCGGCCCGACGCGCGCGCGGCCGCCGAGCGCGGACAGCTCCGCGGCGAGGACGAGCGCGTACGTCGAGCGGCCGTGATCGCCCATCCCGTCGGCGCGCAGCCGCTCGGCGCCCGCCTCGACGCCGGCCTCGAGCGCGCCGTGGGCACCGCACCAGCTCGCGCCGAGCCCGCCCGACGCGGCGACCCCCTGCTGGCGCACGACGTCTCCGCCGAGGTCCTCGAGCCGCGCCGTGACGCGGTCGATCCGGGCCGAGCCGGACGCGGCGAGCGAGGTTCCGCCCGGCCCTGGGCGGCGGAAGCGAGCGGAGACGATCCCGCGCGCGTCCTCCTGCCAGTCGAGGTCGGCGGGGTCGTTCGGCGCGCCCGGGAGCTCGCGGTGCCCGCCGGACAGCTGCGCCGAGGCGTCGAGCCGCCCGCCCCCCGCGGTGACGAAGCCCTTGAGGAGCGCGCCGGCGAGCTCAGATCCGTTTCGGTCGCGGGTCAACGGTCCCGGCGCGATCGTGTTGTCGAGGTACGTGAATCGGCCGGTGCTGCGCGAGGTCGCGACGGAGCCCAGGAACCCCCAGCCCGCGCCGCCGGCGCTCGCCTGCACGTCGGCCTGCCGAGTGCCGAAGGAGCCGCCGGTGACGGCCGCCGACCAGCTCCGCCCGCGCGGCGGCGCGGTGACGACGTTGACGACGCCGCCGAGGGCGCCGGTGCCGTGGTGGACGCCCTCCGTCCCGCGCACGACCTCGACGCGGGAGATCCACTGCGACGGGATGGACGAGAGGTCGACTCCGCCGCCCGAGGTCGGGTTGAGGGGCACGCCGTCGAGGAGCACCTTCACCTGATCCGAGCTCGCGCCGCGGATCGACACCGTCGCGTGGCGGCCGATGCCGCCGTGGTCGGTGATGGCCACGCCCGGGGATGTGGCGAGGAGCTCACCGGCCCCCTTTGCCTCGCCCGCGAAGCGCGCCGCGTCGACCACCGTGACCGCCGCGCCCGGCGCGAGGGCGGCGGTCGCCTGAGGCCGCCTCGTTCCACGGACGACGACCTCGACCTCGACGTCGCCCGCAGGGTCATGCTGCGCGAGGGGCGGTGCCGGCGCGGCGGCCGTCTCGGCGGCCGCGGTGGTGGCGGCGGCCGCCGGATCGGAGGGCGGCGTGTCCGCCGCGCTGGCC
>JAHWYA010000362.1 GCA_020028115.1 Anaeromyxobacter sp. | reverse complement strand
GCCGCCGCGTCGGCGCTGGGGCTCGCGCTCTTCGCGCGGGGCGCCGGACGTCACCTCGCGCGCGTCGCGCGCGTCGTCCTCCCGCTCTCCGCCGGAGCCTCCGCCGTGGGGCTCGCCTTCGACCGGCTCGCGGGGCGCCCGGGCGCCGGGTGGGAGGCGCTCCTCGCGCTGAACCTCCGCGCCGCGCTCCTCGCCTTCCTCGCGCTCGCGGTGCTCGCCCGGGTCGACGTCCTCCGCGCGGCCGCGCCGTGGCCGTGGGCGTCCCGGCTCCTCGTGATCGCGCTCGCCCAGATCCACGCCCTGCGGCTCCTCGCGGTGGAGTCGCGGCTCGGGCTCCGCAGCCGCCTGCCGCGCCGGCCGCGCACGCGCGAGGTGGTGCGCGGGGCGGGGGCCATCACCGGGACGCTCGTCGTCCTCGCCGGGCGGAACGCCCGCGACGTCGCGGACGCGCTCCGCGCCAGGGGGTTCTGATGGCGCCGGTCCTGTCCGCGCACCACGTGACGGTGAACCAGGGCGGCCGGACCGTGCTCGAGGACCTCACCTTCGACGTCCTCCCCGGCGAGCGGGTGGTCGTCCTCGGCGTGAACGGCTGCGGCAAGACCACGCTGCTCCGGCTCCTCGACGGGCTCGGCTTCGCGAGCGACGGCGGCGTGGGCTACGACGGCGAGCGGCTCTCCCCGGCCCTCCTCGACCGTCCCGCCTTCCGCCTCCGCTTCCGCCGCGAGGTCGCGCTCCTCTTCCAGAACGTGGACGCGATGCTCTTCAACCCCACCGTCGCGGACGAGATCGCGTTCGGGCCGCGGCAGCTCGGGCTCCCGGACGCCGACGCGCGCGCGGCGCGGTGGGCGGAGACCTTCGACGTGGCCGGGCTCCTGGACCGGGCGCCCTTCGAGCTCTCCGGCGGCGAGAAGAAGCGGGTCGCCCTGGCGGCGTGCCTCGCGGTCGAGCCGCGCGTCCTCCTCCTCGACGAGGCCACCGCCGGACTCGACCCCGCCGCGGTGGGGCGGCTCGTCGACGTCCTCGCGAACGTCCCGGGGCTCACCGTGGTCGCGACGACGCACAACCTGTCGATGGCGACCGAGCTCGGCGACCGCGCGCTCCTCCTCGCGCCGGGGCGGAAGGGGCTCCTCTTCGACGGCGACGCGCACGCGCTGCTCCACGACGAGCGGCTCCTCGTCGAGAGCGGCCTCGCGCACCGGCACGTCCACCGGCACGGGGCGGGCGACCACGTGCACGCGCACTACCACGTGCACGACTCGGAATAGCTACCCGCAGAACCGGTCCATGGCGCGGGCGAGGATGATCGCCGCCTTCTCGAGCTCCGCGACCGCCACGTGCTCGCCGGTCCGGTGCGCGACCTTGATGTCGCCCGGGCCGAAGACGCACCCCTCGGCGCCCATCCCGATCACCTCGGGGAGCTCGGTCCCGAACGGGACGGTGGTCGAGCGGTTCCCGCTCTCCGCCTCGAGGAACCGGACCACGTCCGCCTCCGCGGGCGTCACCGCCGCGGCGTCGGTGCGGAGCGGCGCGACCTCGACCGAGAGCTTCCCGCCCCCCGACGCCTCGAGCCGCTCGCACGCCTCCTCGAGGAGGCGCAGCGCGCGGCGCGGGTCCTGCCCGGGCAGGGGGCGCCACTCGTAGGTGAAGCGGCACTCGCCGGCGATGATGTTCCGCGCCTTCCCGCCCCGGACGACGCCGACGTTCCAGGTCGTGTGCGGCGGCGAGAACGACGCGTCCGCCTCGCGGCGCAGCTCCGCCCCGATCGCCTCGATGTCCGTCCAGAGCCGGCCGAGCGCGTGGATCGCCGAGGCGCCGACGTCGGGGTAGGCGCTGTGCCCCTCGACCCCCTCGATGATCACCTCGACCGCGCAGTAGCCCTTGTGCGCGCGGATCGGCACGAGCGACGTGGGCTCGCCGACGATCGCGTGGCGCGGGTGGACGCGCCCCTCGGCGAGGAGCCGCTTCGCGCCGAGGCACCCCACCTCCTCGTCGGCCGTGAAGAGGAGCGCGAGCGGGTGCTTCCGCGCGCTCGCGCGCGAGGCGGCGACGAGCGCGGCCGCGAGGAACCCCTTCGTGTCGGCGGCGCCGCGGCCGAAGACCTTGCCGTCCCGCTCGGCCCCGGCGAGCGCCTCGTTCCACTCGGGATCGAACGGGACGCAGTCGGTGTGGCCGACCAGGGCGAGGCCGCCGGGGGCGTCCGGCCCGCGCCGGCAGACGAGGTTCCCCTTGTCGACGCCGTTCTCGTCGACCCACGTGACCCGCCTCGTCTCGAAGCCGAGGCCGCGCGCCGCGTCCTCGAGCCGATCGAGGACCGGCAGGTTCGAGCGCGACGACGTCGAGTCGACCGCGACGAGCGACCGGAGGAGCGGGACGAGGTCCATGTCGGGAGCCTAGTACGGGCCCGGTGGGCCGCGCCCGTTTTCCGCAGGGAGCCTGCGGACGGGCACGGGCGCGCGCCCGCCGCCGGTCAGGTCGTCGCGGACGCCTTCTCGGCCCCGCGCGCGCCGGCGCCCTTCCAGAACTGCCGCGGCAGGAGCGCGATCCCCATGAGCGCGAGCTGCGAGGCGATGAAGCCCGAGAGCGCCCAGAACGCCTTGTCCATGAAGCCGTACGAGTGGAGGCCGACGCCGAGCATGTTCACGCCGAACCAGGAGAGCGACGTGATGACGTTCCCGAAGATCGCCATCGTCATGATCCCGCGCTCGCGGACGTACCCGCCCCAGCGGGCGTGCAGGATGATCGCGTTCCAGAGGACGATGAGCAGCGCGCCGTTCTCCTTCGGATCCCAGCCCCAGAACCGTCCCCAGGACTGGTCGGCCCAGATCCCGCCGAGCACGGTGCCGAGGAAGCTGAAGAAGAGCGCGAAGCAGATGACGCCGTAGACCATCGACGAGAGCGCCTTCCCCGTGGCCGGGTCGAGCCGCGGCGCGACGTGCTCGCGGATCGCCCAGCCGATGGCGATGGCGCCGGCGAGGAAGGTCCCGCTGTAGCCGATGGTGATCGTGACGACGTGGGTCGCGAGCCAGAAGTTCGAGTCGAGGACCGCGCGCATCATCTCCATCGTGTCGCCGTCCGCCGCGAGGTGGTGCGCGACGATGAGCGAGGCGAACCCGGCCGAGGCGGCGACCGCCGTGCCGAAGCCGCGCCGGTACATCCGCTCGAGGATGACGCCGAGCACGACGGCGGCCCACCCGACGAAGACCGCCGACGAGTAGAGGTTCGTGACCGGCGGGCGGCCCTGGAGGACGACGCGCGAGACGAGGCCGAGGGTGTGGACGACCGTGCCCGCGACGAGGAGCCCGTACGCCGCCGGGCGCAGGACGTCGCCCCACCGCAGCCAGGAGACGAAGAGGACGAGGAGCGCGAGGACGTAGATCACCATCCCCGTGTAGAAGGGCTGGGCGCGGTTGAAGAGCACCTCGTGCTCGACCTGCCCGACCGCCTCGAGGCGCGGAGCCGCGGCGTGCGCGCGCGCGCGGAGGTCGGAGATGGCGCGGTCGAAGCTGCCCGCGTCCTGCGCGAACCACGCGAGCCCGACCCGCGCCCACCCGGCGAGCTGCGGATCGCGGTCGCCGGCCGCGGCGGCGCGGAGCGCCTCCCCGGTCGAGCGCCACGC
>JAHWYA010000361.1 GCA_020028115.1 Anaeromyxobacter sp. | reverse complement strand
CGCTCGCGCCCCCGGCGCCCGCGCCCATCCCGCCGCTCGCCCCCGCCCCCGGGATGCCCCGGCCCCCCATCGCGCCGCTCGCGCCCGCGATGCCGACGGGATCGAGGCTCACCTCCGCGGCCGCGATCGCGATCCGCTGCGCGTCCGCGACGGCCGAGAGGTAGCTCTCCTCGTCCGCGATGTACCCGGCGTTCGCCTCGAGCACGGAGGCGAAGGTGACCTTCCCGACGCGGTACTGCGCGAGCGTGCTCTGCGACGTCGCCCGGGACTGGACCAGCAGCCCCTCCCGGAAGATCCGGATCGTCTCGAGGAGCGCGCCGTACGCCGCCCGCCGCTCCGCGACGCGCAGCCGCAGCACCTGCTCGACTGCCTCGGCGCCGCGGCTGCTCGCGTCAGCTCGCGCCTGGCTCTCCGCCACCGCACGGCCCTGCTTGCGCGACGACCAGATCGGGAGGCCGATCGAGACGCCCGCGAGCCACATGGGCTCGAGCGCGCCCCGCGGCATCACCCCCGCCTGCACGCTCAGATCCGGGTAGCGGTCCCTCCGGGCGAGGGCCACCGAGGTGGAGGCGCGCGCCGCGGCGAACCGCGACTGCGCGAGCTCGGGGCTCCGGGCGACCGCGTCGGACAGCGCGGCGTCCTGCGTGAGCAGCGCGGGCAGCTCGAGCTTGCGCAGCGTCGCGGACGTCGCGACCTCCTCGCCGACCGGCCGGCCCCGCAGCCGGTTGAGCGTCTGGACCGCCGTGCGCTCCTGGGCCTCGAGCGCCCACCGGCGCTGGCGGAGCCGGTTCAGCTCGAGCTGGGCGCGGAGGACGTCCGACTGCGCGCCGTCGCCGGACTCGTACCGCGCGCGGGCGATCCCGGCGGACGAGTGCCAGATCTCCTCGAGCTGCTTCAGGAGCTCGAGCCGGTCGCGCGCGAACACGAGGTCCGTGTAGACGCGCCGCACGTCGGCCTCCGCGGTGAGCCGCGCGCGCGCGAGGGACGCGCCCGCCTCGTCCGCCGCGATGCGCGCCACGTCCGAGCGGAGCCCGCGCTTCCCCGGCCAGGGGAGCCCCTGACTCAGCATGACCTGGTAGTAGCTCGTCTCCATCTTCCCGACCTGGATTCCCTCGAACCCGTCGTTCTGGATCCCGAGCGACAGCACCGGGTCCGGGAGCGCGCCGGCCTGCGGGACGCGCTCGCGCTCGGCGCGCACGGCCGCCTCCGCCTGGCGGAGCTCGGGACGGGCCGTGACGCTCTCCTCGATGAGCCGCGCGAGCACGGGGTCGGTCGGCAGGGCGCTCGCGAACGGGGCCGTCTCCGCGGCCCGCGCGGCCGGAGACGCGAGGAGGACAAAGGAGAGGGAGACGATCGCGGCCCGCCTGGGGTCCGCTGCGGCGTTCTCGGTTCGGCGCATGGTCGATCGCCCCTTTAGCACCGGGCGTGCCACGCCCCGGCGAGGCCCGACGCCGCAGGACCCCGATGAAATGCGGCAGCGGACGCTCCGGACGCGCCGGACCTCCACGGCGGCCGCGCTGGAGGGGACACACCGTAACCGGGGGGATCACAGCCCCGGGGCGGCGGCTCGTGCGCTCCGCCGGCGCCCGAGGACGGCGCGAGGCGCTGCGTCCATCTATGGAAGTGACCCGGGCGTGGCGCCAGGTCCGGCGCGGAGCCCGGCCGGGAGGCTGCTGCCGTGAAGCCCAATCGACGCTCGGCCCACATCACGGAAGGCGTGGCGCGCGCCCCGAACCGGTCGATGTTCTACGCGCTCGGGTACGAGGAGGCGGACTTCCAGAAGCCGCTCGTCGGCGTCGCCAACGCGCACTCGACGATCACGCCCTGCAACGCGGGGCTCCAGCGCCTCGCCGACGCGGCGGTGGCGGGGATCGAGGCCGCCGGCGGGAAGGCGCAGGTCTTCGGGACGCCGACGATCAGCGACGGGATGGCGATGGGCACCGAGGGCATGAAGTACAGCCTGGTGTCGCGCGAGGTGATCGCCGACTGCATCGAGACGTGCGTGGGCGGGCAGTGGATGGACGGCGTCCTCGTCGTCGGCGGCTGCGACAAGAACATGCCCGGCGGGATGATGGGCATGCTCCGCGCGAACGTGCCGGCGATCTACGTCTACGGGGGCACGATCCTCCCCGGCCACCACGCCGGGCGGACCCTCGACGTGGTGAGCGTGTTCGAGGCGGTCGGGGAGTTCACCGCCGGGCGCATGTCCGAGTCCGACTTCTGCGAGATCGAGCGGCGCGCCGTGCCCGGGACCGGCTCGTGCGGCGGCATGTACACCGCGAACACGATGAGCTCGGCGTTCGAGGCGCTCGGCATGAGCCTGCCCGGATCGTCGACGATGGCGAACCCGCACGAGGAGAAGGTGGCATCGGCCCGCGAGTCGGCGCGGGTGCTCGTCGAGGCGGTGAAGGCGGACCTGAAGCCGCGGGACATCGTGACCCGCGAGGCGATCGAGAACGCCGTGGCGGTGATCATGGCCATCGGCGGCTCCACCAACGCGGTGCTGCACTTCCTCGCGATCGCGCACGCGGCGGGCGTCGCCTGGACCATCGACGACTTCGAGCGCGTCCGGCGGCGCGTCCCCGTGCTGTGCGACCTGAAGCCGTCCGGCCGCTACCACGCGGTCGACCTCCACCGCGCGGGCGGCATCCCGCAGGTGATGAGGCTCCTGCTCGACGCCGGGCTGCTGCACGGCGAGTGCGTGACGATCACCGGGAAGACGGTGGCGGCGACGCTCGCCGGCCTCCCGGCCGCGCCGCCCCCGCAGCAGGACGTCATCCGTCCCCTGTCGGCCCCGCTGTACGCGCAGGGGCACCTCGCCATCCTGAAGGGGAACCTCTCGCCCGAGGGCGCGGTCGCGAAGATCACCGGGCTGAAGACGCCGGCGATGACGGGCCCCGCCCGCGTGTTCGACGACGAGCAGACGGCGCTCGCCGCCATCCTCGGGCGCGGGATCCGGCCCGGGGACGTGATGGTGCTCCGGTACCTCGGGCCGCGCGGCGCGCCCGGGATGCCCGAGATGCTCGCGCCGACGAGCGCGCTCGTCGGCCAGGGCCTCGGCGAGAGCGTCGGCCTCGTGACCGACGGCCGGTTCTCGGGCGGCACCTGGGGCATGGTCGTCGGCCACGTCGCGCCCGAGGCGTACGAGGGGGGCGCCATCGCGCTCGTGCGCGAGGGGGACCAGATCACCATCGACGCGCGGACGCTGACGCTGCACCTCCACGTCCCCGACGACGAGCTCGCGCGCCGCCGCGCCGCGTGGCGGCGGCCCGAGCCCCGCTACGTCCGGGGCGTGCTGGCGAAGTTCGCGCGGAGCGCCTCGAGCGCGAGCACGGGGGCGGTGCTCGACCGGTTCGAGTGACGCCCCGCCGCGCCGCTCGCCCGCGGCTACCTGACCGGCGGCACCGGCACGAGGCCGGCCTTCTCCGCCGCGAGGTCGACCGCCTGGTCCAGGACGGTGCCGCCCTTCTTGCGCACGAGCTTCTCTGCCGGGCCGAGCTTCGGCGCCGCCTTCTCCAGCCCGAGCCTCCCGAGCGACTTCGCCTTGTCGAGCGCCTTCGCGTTGCGGCCCCCGGGCGCGGCGGGCTGCGGCGCCGCCGCCGGCGCGGGCGGAGCCGGCG
>JAHWYA010000360.1 GCA_020028115.1 Anaeromyxobacter sp. | reverse complement strand
GATCCAGGCGGCGAGGGCGGCGCGGCGCGAGTAGGCGGCGCTGCCGTTCCAGGCGCGCGCGGCCGTGTTCCTCAGGGCGGCGGAGCTCCTCTCCGGACCGTGGCGCGCGACGCTCAACGCCGCGACGATGCTCGGGCAGTCGAAGACGGTGGACCAGGCGGAGATCGACTCGGCCTGCGAGATCGTCGACTTCTGGCGCTGGAACTGCGCGTTCGCGGAGCGGATCCTCGAGGAGCAGCCCGTATCGCCGGCGGGCACGTGGAACCGGGTCGAGTACCGGCCGCTCGAGGGGTTCGTCCTCGCCGTCACGCCCTTCAACTTCACCTCCATCGCCGCGAACCTCCCGACCGCGCCGGCGCTCCTCGGGAACACCGTCGTGTGGAAGCCGGCCTCGACCGCGGTCGTCTCCGCCTGGTGGATCCTGAAGCTCCTCGAGGCGGCCGGGCTCCCTCCCGGCGTCGTGAACCTCGTCCCGGGGCCCGGCAAGCCGGTCGCGGACGTCGCGCTCGCGAGCCCCGACCTCGCGGGCGTCCACTTCACCGGCTCGACGGCGACGTTCCAGTCGATCTGGCGCACGGTGGCGGAGGCGCTCCCCCGCTACCGCGGGTACCCGCGCCTCGTGGGCGAGACCGGCGGGAAGGACTTCGTGTTCGCCCACCCGTCCGCCGACGTGGACGCCCTCGCGACCGCGCTCTGCAAGGGGGCGTTCGAGTACCAGGGCCAGAAGTGCTCGGCGGCGTCGCGCGCCTACGTGCCGGCGTCGCTGTGGCCCGCGGTGAAGGACCGGCTGCTCGCGCAGGTGGCGGCGTTCCGCGCCGGGGACCCGACCGAGGATCTCGACGTCTCCATGGGCGCCGTCATCGACCGGCCCGCGTTCGAGCGGATCTCCGGCTACGTCGCGCTCGCGCGCGGCGCCCCCGACGCGACGATCCTCGCGGGCGGGCGGTGCGACGACTCGGCGGGGTTCTTCGTCGAGCCGACGGTCGTGGAGGTCGCGGACCCGCGCCACCGGCTGATGCAGGAGGAGATCTTCGGGCCGCTGCTGTCGGTGTTCGTCTACCCGGACGCCTCGCTCGAGGAGGCGGTGCGGCTCTGCGAGTCGACGTCGCCGTACGGGCTGACGGGCGCGATCTTCGCGCGCGACCGCGCCGCCGTGGAGCGGCTCACCGTCGCCTTCGCCGACGCGGCCGGGAACTTCTACGTGAACGACAAGCCGACCGGCGCGGTGGTCGGCCAGCAGCCCTTCGGCGGCGCGCGGGCCTCCGGCACGAACGACAAGGCCGGGTCGATGTGGAACCTCGTGCGCTGGCTCTCGCCGAGGGCGATCAAGGAGAACTTCGCGCCGGCGACCCGGGTCGCGTACCCGCACCACGACCAGCGGTGAATGACCCGTTCGACCCCGCCTCAGTGCCGCGCCTGCGACCCCTCGTGCACGCAGAGGATGTTGCCCTCCGGGTCCTTGAACCAGGCCGCCTTCTCGGCGCCCATCACGCAGATGTGCCCGACGGTCTTGAGGTCCGGAAGGTCGTAGTCCTCGAACGCGACGCCGCGGCCCTCGAGCTCCTTCACCTCGGCCTCCACGTCGCGGACCTCGAACGACATCATCGTGTACGGGTTCCGCGCCGGCTCCTGCCGCGGCGAGAGCGCGAACCCTCCGCCGCCCGTCCGGTAGTGCAGGCCGCCGTCCGCCACCCGCTCGCCCGGCCCGACGCCGAGCTTCTCCTCGTAGAACTTCCGCGCGCGCTCCAGGTCCACCACCGGCACGATCGTCATCACTTCGCTTCGGCCGAGCATCGTCTCGCTCCCTTCCTGCTGCGGGAGGTACACGGTGCGTCGCGATCCCGGCGGCCGCGAGGCTCGTCGCGGGGCGACGAGGGCGGGGCGCGGCGGTCCCCCGCCTGGCCGGTCCGTGGCGGCGCTCGGTGGGGCGTGAATAACTCCCGCCGCCGCCAGACGAGCGGCGTCATCACCGTGGAGAGGTCCCCGCGCGATCGCGTGCCGCCTCCCGGGGACGTTCCTGCCGGCGGCGGCGCGCCAGGTCGTCCCCGATCCCGCCGTGTTCGCGTGGACGTGGCCCGTGTTCGGGCTCGCGGCGGCCGCGTCCACGATGACGGTGTCGCGCGGGTGGCGCGACGTGCCGCCGCGGCGGCTGTGGGCGGGGGCACAGGTCGTGATGGCGGCGGGCGTGCTCGCCCCCTCGCTCCGGATGAGCGTCGCGACCTTGCTCTGGTGCGCGCTCTGCGTCGGAGGGACGTTCATGGTCGTGACCATGGCCGGGATCCAGGAGGCGCGAAGGGATCTCGTCGCGCTGATCGGCTACTTCACGACGGTCTCGATGGCGCTCAACGTGGCGCACACGCCGTCGGAGCCGGGCGCGAGCGTGGCGCTGCTGCCGCCGCTGCCACGGTAGCCGGGGCCGAGGCCCCGCCCTGGAAACGCTCGGGGCCGGGAGGGTCTCCCCCGGCCCCACGGAGCGCGCCGCTCTGACCTTCGCTACTTCCGGTCGGCCTTGCGCTCGGCGATCTCGCGCTCGATCTGCTCGAGCTCGCCGGCCTTCGGCGCCTCGGCCGCGCCCTCCTTCTCCTCTCCGGGCTTGCCGGTGAAGTAGGCGTTGCCGGTGGCGAACCCGCCCGGCTGGACGGTCGAGGCGAGCTCGGTCGCGCTCTTCGTGAAGGCGCTCGCCATCTTCTTGGCCACCGCGTAGGCGAACAGCGCGAAGCCGATGAACGGCATGAACATCAGGAAGAGGGCCCCGAGCAGCGGGACGATTACGAAGAGCGCCGGGAAGGGCACCTTCACGTACCTGGCCTCGGCGCCGCCGCGGAGCTTGCCACCCTCCGCCGAGACGACCTCGACCTCCCAGTTGCTCGCGTTCCAGTAGTAACCGCCGCCGACCTGCCTCCCGCTCGTGTACTTGGCCATGACGTCCTCCGTGGTGCCCCTGGTTCGTTCCCGTTCCTCGATGATGAGTCTCGCCGTTCGCGAGGGCGCCCGATATTGGGCCGAGTCCGGGTTCGCGCGGGAATGAGTCCGGAGCGACGCCTCGGGTGAACTCCTGATGCGGCGGGGCGCCGCAGGGTTGACGTACCGTGTTCGGGGTACCGGCGGCGTTCGAGGACCGCGTACTCGGCGGTGGGCTCGCGCACCTCGCTCCCGCGCGGATTCCGGGTGAACCGGTCCATCCAGTCGTCGCCGTAGGTCTCGCGCGCATGCCCGAGGTTGTGCGGCTTGCACGCGACGCGAAGGTTCTCCTTGGTGGACGGCCCCCCGAGCGCCTTCGGGCGGATGTGGTCGAGCTCGAGCTGGTACGTGGAGCCACACACGCCGCCGCCGGCGGTCGGAAACTGGCAGCGGCCGCCGTCGCGGAGCCACACCTCGCGCGCGACGTGCGCGGGGATGGCACCGGAGTCCGGCGCCGACGGCGGCGGCGTCTTCCGCGGCTTCTTCACGAGGTGCCGGCGCTTCGCGGCCTGCTCCAGGACGAGGTCGAGCGCGATCTCGAGGAGCTCGCCGTCGCTGGCACCGGGGTGCGAATGGGAGAGCGCGTCGCGCGCCGCGGCGAGCTTCTTCCTGAAGGCGCGCGGGACCGTGATGTAGAGGCGGTCCAGCTCGGCGTTCTTCGGG
>JAHWYA010000359.1 GCA_020028115.1 Anaeromyxobacter sp. | reverse complement strand
CACCGGCGGCTCCGCCGATATTGGGACGACTCCCTGGTTCCGCGGGAATGAGTCCGGAGCCGGGCTCGGGTGAACTCCCGATGCGGCGCCGCGTCGCAGGGCGCCGCTTTCAACGACTCCTGGAGACCGTCAGGTAGACCATCGTCTGGTTGAGGAGTTGGTAGGCGATCTCACCGAACGTGATCGGCCCGACGATCCCCCCGGTGCTGCGACCCTCGAGCGACGAGTGCACGTAGTTGAGGACGCAGTTGCAGGAGAGGGCGACGGAGTCCTCGAGGCCCCGCGGCAGCGCCGAGACGAACGCCCGGACGTAGTCCCCCACCGGCCGTGCATGGCGGTACGGCACGCCCGCGAACACGGGGGCGAAGAACCGGACCTCCCGCTTGTCCGGGTCGACCGTCTGGAAGCTCACGTTCACGGACGCGCCGTAGTAGTCCGCGACGAGCGGCAGGCGCGTGTCGAGGATCGTCTCGCGGACGTGGTCGGCGAAGTTCACCAGCTTCCCGTCCACCTTCGCGGTCGTGACGGCGAAGCTCGTCTCGGGGAAGGTGATGGCCGGACCTTCCCCCGGCTCGAAGATGTTGAGGATGGCGAGCTCCGCGACGTACCCGGGCTTCAGCGCGGCGTGCATCACGACCCCGTGCTCGTCCAGGACCTCCCCGGTCGTGCCGTCGAAGACGCGCGGGCGCGCACGGCCGAGCTCGTCGAGGTGGACCCCCGCGATCCACCCGAAGAGCGGCGCGCAGGCGAACCGGTCGTAGCTGGGCGCGTTGAGCGCGAACGAGAGGTGCACCCGGCTCTCCGCCGGCGCGATCATGATGCCGACCGCGTCCTTCGGCATGTCGAGGTACACCCGCGCGACGTCGTGTTCGCCGTAGCGGCGCACCCCGAGGTACTCGAGCGCGGGGCCGGGTCGCTCGACGAAGATCCGGCGGCGGTCGCAGACCCCGCCGTCGTCCCCCATGAAGTACGGGATGGTCCCCGCGATCCAGCGCCCTGCGGGCAGGCGGCGCAGGATCTCCTCGTCACCGGCGAGCAGGAGCATGTCGCGCTGGCGGATCAGCGCCCGGACGTCGTCGAGCTCGAGCAGATGCCGCATGGGGTCTCCAGCTTTGAGCGTAGGTGCGCTCCCGGGAGATGGCCGTGCCGCACGGACGCTCGGAAGCGCAGCCGCCGCCAGGCCGGGGAGGCGTCCGCGGGGAGAACGGGTGATCGAGTTTCGCGGCACGCGCTCGGGGAAGGCCGGCGCCTTCGCGTGGGCGGTGGCGGCCGGGGCGGCGACGTCGCTCGTCGCCCGCGCCGCGTGGCCGGCGGTCCCGGCGGGCGCCCTCCTCCTCATCTTCATCGTGACCGCCGCCGCCGCAGGCGCCATCGCCGCTGCTCGCTCGGTACACGACGCTTCGCCCGCTCCGCGGATGGGCGGCAACCTCCTCGGCCGGCAGCTCGCGATGAGCGCGCGCGAGGCCGAGGTGACCCGGTTCCAGCGGTGCGCCCAGGATGCGCCGATCGGGATCGTGTTCGTCGGCCGGGACGGCGCCGTCCGGTTCGCGAACGACGAGTACCTCCGGATCATCGGCCGCTCGCGCGACACGTTCGTGGAGGAGCGGTTCCGTCCGGACACGGGCGCTCGCATCGGATGGCTGAGGCCCGAGAGCGGGCCGCGCCACGAGAGCGAGTACATCCGGGAGGACGGCACGCGCGTCCCCGTGCTGGTGGCGCTCTCGATCGAGGAGGACGGCGTGGCCGCGTTCATCGTCGACCTCTCCGCGGAGAAGGCGGCGCAGCGCGCGCGGGACGAGAGCGAGGCGCGGCACCGCGCCCTGGCCGAGAAGCTCGAGGAGGCCGACCGGCGCAAGGACGAGTTCCTCGCGGTCCTCTCCCACGAGCTGCGCAACCCGCTCGCCCCGATCCGGAACTCCGTGTTCCTGCTGCGACGCGGCGCCTCCGCCGACGCGGCGCTCCGCGACCGCGTGCTCGGGGTCGTGGAGCGCCAGGTCGAGCACCTCACCCGGCTCGTCGACGACCTGCTCGACGTGACCCGGATCACCCGGGGGAAGATCGAGCTCCGCCGCGAGCGGGTCGACCTCGCCGGCCTCGTCCGGCGGACCGGCGACGACCACCGCCCGCTCGCGCAGGAGCGCGGCGTCGAGCTCACCATCGAAGTGCCGGACGCGCCCGTCACCATCGAGGGCGACCCGACGCGGCTCATGCAGATCGTCGGCAACCTCCTGCAGAACGCGGTGAAGTTCTCGTCGCGCGGCGGCCGGGTGTCGCTCGCGATGGCGGTCCGGGACGGGAACGCCGAGATCCGCGTGCGCGACGAGGGCGCGGGGATCGACGCAGGGCTGCTCGAGCACCTGTTCCAGCCGTTCGTCCAGGCGGAGCGGACGCTCGCGCGGTCCGGCGGAGGCCTCGGCCTCGGGCTCGCGCTCGTGAAGGGGCTCGCGGAGATGCACGATGGTGCGGTCGCCGTGTCCAGCGCGGGCCCGGGCCAGGGCGCGGAGTTCACCGTGTCGCTCCCCGTCGCCGCGCCGGAGCGCGCCCCGGAGCACGTTCGCCCCGAGCTCCTCACCACCGGCAGGCCGCGCCGCGTCGCCCGCGTCCTCGTGGTGGAGGACAACCCCGACGTCGCGAGCTCGCTCCGCGACCTCGTCGAGGCGTTCGGGCACGAGGTGGACGTCGCGCGCAGCGGGGACGCCGCGCTCGCGCGGGCGCGCCAGAACCCGCCCGACGTCGTGCTGTGCGACATCGGCCTGCCCGGGATGAGCGGCTACGACGTCGCGCGCGCGTTCCGGGGCGATCCCGCGCTGCGCCACGCCCGGCTCGTCGCGGTGAGCGGGTACGCGCAGGCGGAGGATCGCCGTGACGCCGCCGAGGCTGGCTTCGATCGCCACATCGCGAAGCCGCCCGATCCGAACGAGCTCGAGCGGCTTCTCGCCTGGGTACCGGGCGCCCGGGACGTCGCCCCCGCGGAGCCGTCCGCGACCCGTTGATCCGGGTGAGCCGGAGAGCGCCCGAGACGCGAGCGGGGCCGGGAGTTCCCGGCCCCGCGGATCACGCCGGCCTCGCAGCCGCTACTTCTGCTCGCTCTTTCGCTCGGCGATCTCGCGCTCGAGCTTCTCGAGCTCGGTGCTCTTCGGCGCGTCCGCGGCGCCCTCCTTCTCCTCGCCGGGCTTGCCGGTGAAGTAGGCGGAGCCTGCGGCGAAGCTGCCGGGCTGCACGGTGGAGGCGAGCTCGGTCGCGCCCTGCGTGACGGTCCCCGCGAGCTTCTTCGCGATGGCGTAGGCGACGAGCGCGAAGCCGACGACCGGGAGGAACATGAGGAACGTCGCGCCGAGGAGCGGGACGATGACGAAGAGCACGGGGAAGGGGACCTTCACGTACTTCTGCGCTGCGGCGCCCGCGAGCCGGCCGCCCTCGGAGGAGACGACCTCGACCTCCCAGTTGCCGGAGTTCCAGTAGTAGCCGCCCGCGACCTTCATCCCACCCGTGTACTTGGCCATTGCGTCCTCCCTTTCGATTGGGAGTCTCGCGCACCGGCGGCTCCGCCGATATTGGGACGACTCCCTGGTTCCGCGGGAATGAGTCCGGAGCCGGGCTCGGGTGAACTCCCGATGCGGCGCCGCGTCGCAG